>JBNLAL010000021.1:0-11846 GCA_050302115.1 Gammaproteobacteria bacterium
CTACTGAACTCGGTGAAGAAACAAAACAGATATTGCCTGAAACAAGAGATTATTTAGCCGGGCTTCCATGGCCTGGTAATGTGCGACAACTCGAAAACTTTTGTCGTTGGGTTACTGTTATGGCCTCGGGTAGTGAAATACATATTGATGATCTCCCTCCTGAACTTAAGCAGGAAGTCAGTATGTCAGAGATATCTGATGAGTGGGAATCAACATTCCGGAAATGGGTCGAATCCAGTTTATTGCAGGGAGATACAGAGTTATTACAAGATGCTGTGCCACGATTTGAAACTATTTTAATTGAAGAAGCTTTAAAAAAATCGGGTGGTCGTCGTCAGGATGCTGCAAAATTACTGGGTTGGGGTAGAAATACCTTAACGAGAAAAATTAAACAGTTAAATATGGATTTATAGAAAGGACTGTTTTTTTAAGCGGAGAGCCATTCAGCAACTTGTTTGGCATAATAGGTAAGTATTCCATCGGCACCGGCACGTTTACATGACAATAACGATTCCAAAACTGTGCTTTTCTCATCCAGCCAACCATTCATTGCTGCAGCCTTTAACATCGCATATTCACCACTAACGTGATACACATAAGTAGGATAGCCAAAGGTTTGTTTAACCCGGTAAACAACATCCAGATAAGGTAGTCCGGGTTTGACCATAACCATGTCTGCCCCTTCACTGATATCCAGTTCCACTTCTGTCATGGCTTCATCAGAATTAGCAGGATCCATTTGATAGGTGTATTTATTCCCACTGCCCAGATTACCTGCAGAGCCGACGGCATCCCGAAATGGTCCGTAAAAACTCGAGGCGTATTTTGCCGAATAGGCGAGGATTTTTGTATTAACAAAATGATTTGATTCTAATGTGGTTCTAATACTGCCAACTCGGCCATCCATCATGTCTGATGGGGCAACAATATCGGCACCCGCTTCGGCATGCGATAAAGCCTGTTTAACCAGAACTTCAACCGTTTCATCATTAAGTACGTAACCACTCTTATCGGTTAAACCATCCTGACCAGATAAGGTATAAGGATCAAGGGCGACGTCGGTAATGACACCGAGTTCAGGAAAGTTGTCTTTTAATTGTCGAACAGCATTTTGAATCAAGCCATCAGGATTCCAGGCCTCTGCTGCATCTTCACTTTTTCTCTCAGTGGAAACCACCGGAAACAAGGCGATGGCAGGTATTTTCAAATTTTGCAGGGTTTCAGCTTCTTTCAATAATAGATCAATACTTAATCGCTCTATGCCTGGCATCGATTCAACCGGCACACGTTGATTTGATCCCTCTACAATAAACAGGGGGTAAATCAGGTCATCTACAGTGAGAATGGTTTCGCACATTAGTCGACGTGAGAAGTCATTACTTCGCATTCTTCTAGGTCGAGATGATAGAAATATTCCGTTTTTATTGTTGCTTGCCATTGTCATTGAATTTGTTAATTGTAATTATGTCTACAGTTTAACGCATAATTGTCATTACGATAAATCAGAATAACCAAATCAGGGAATATGTTTCTTCAACTTCAACAATATATTATTGAGCATGAATCGGCTTTCAGGCTGTCCAGTTTTATTCTGGTGTTGATAATATTGCTGGTTGTAGAGACTTTCCGGCCTCGTCGCAAACCGGGAAAAAGTAACAACACAAGACGAATTAATAATGGATTGTTATTACTGGTTAATTATTTGGCAGCGAGATTACTTGTACCGTTAGCGACCTGGCAAGTTGCAATCTTCGCATCGGAAAATGACATTGGATTGTTTAATCTTGTATCCATCCCCGTTTTTTTTAATGTTTTAATCACTATAGTTATTTTTGATCTGCTTATTTATATTCAGCACGTTGTGTTCCATAAAGTGAAACTTTTATGGAAGGTACACCGGGTACATCATACCGACCTGGCTTTTGATGTAACGACAGGTATCCGATTTCATCCTTTTGAAATTGTACTATCTATGTTTTATAAATTACTTGCAACGTTGCTTCTTGGGCCTGCAGCATTTGCCATAATTCTTTATGAAATACTTTTAAATGCAGCCGCATTATTTACTCATAGTAATATTTATATTAACAGTGAAATCGATAGGTTTTTAAGAAAGATCCTGGTGACGCCGGATATGCATCGGATTCATCATTCAATCGAGCAGAATGAAACGGACAGCAATTATGGAAATATTTTTCCCTTTTGGGACAAACTTTTTAAAACTTATCGAACTGCACCTCGTGCAGGTTATGATGGAATGGTGATTGGTTTAAATGAGTTTCGTGATGAGTCCTATAGTAAACTGTATCGAATATTAAAAATACCCTTTATTAAAATCTAGAAAAATCTATTAATCGGTCACAAACATTAATCAGGCAGGTGATTTATGAATAAGGAAAATGCTGTATTGGAACGTTATACCGCTGGCGCCAATGAAAGACAGGAAGCCTTATGTTGCCCGGTAGATTATCAATCACACTTGTTGGATATATTACCGGAAGAGATTATTGAAAAAGATTATGGTTGTGGTGACCCTTCACGTTATGTCCGGGAAGGTGATGTTGTTCTGGATCTGGGAAGTGGTAGCGGCAAGATTTGTTATATGGCGGCGCAACTGGTGGGGGAGAAAGGACGGGTCATCGGCATTGATATGAATGACTATATGTTGGCACTTGCTCGAAAATATCAGGCTGACATGGCGAAGAAGATGGGGGGCGATCGTGTTCATTTCATGAAGGGGAAGATACAGGACCTTTCGCTTGATATTGATCGTATGAACGAATGGTTGCAGAAACACCCGGTAAGTAATGCACATGATTTAGCTGAACTGGAAAACTGGAAGATAAAACAATGTGAGGAATCTCCGTTGATTGACGATAACTCTGTCGATCTGGTGATTTCCAACTGTGTTCTGAACCTGGTTAACGACCATGAAAAACAACAACTGGTGAATGAAATATATCGTGTTGTAAAACCGGGGGGGCGTATAGCGATTTCTGATATCATTAGTGATGAAGCAATTCCTGAACATCTAAAACAGGACAAGGAGCTCTGGAGTGGTTGTATCTCTGGTGCGTTTCAGGAACAGGAGATGTTACGAATGTTTCAGGAAGCCGGTTTCATTGCGGTTTCTTATGATAAATGGGGAGATGAGCCCTGGCAGGTTGTAGACGGTATCGAGTTTCGCGCCGTGACATTAACGGCAATAAAACGTGAACAAACGGACTGCATTGATAGAGGACACGCTGTAATTTATCGTGGCCCGTTCAGCTTTGTAATTGATGATGAAGGGCATGAATTTCCTCGCGGGGAAAGAATGGCTGTTTGCGAACGGACATTTAATGTATTGAGTAACGAACCCTATAAAGAAGATTTTATTTGTATTGTTCCTGCGATAGAAAAGGAACCTGAAAAATGGTGTGCGCCTGCGGGTACGAAAAGACCCGTATCTGAAACAAAAGGCGGCACTTATAAAATTAGTACAGAACATTCACCCTGTTGTTAACACTTTGAGGCAAAAACATGACAGAAAAAATTATTGATGGTAAGGCTATATCTGAAGCAGTTAGAAAAGAATGGAAAGAACGAGCTGATAAGCTTAAGGCAAAAGGAGTCTTGCCCGGTCTTGCTGTTATCATTGTCGGAGACAATCCGGCATCAAAACTCTATGTCAGTAACAAGATTAAAGCCTGTCATGAGGTAGGTTTACATTCTGAAGTGCATGATTTACCGGAAGACACATCAGAAAAAATGCTATTGAAACTAATCGATGAATTAAACGATAAGAAGAAAATTAACGGGATATTAGTGCAATTACCTTTGCCTAAACATATTGATGAAAGCAAAGTACTGGAAGCAATAAAACAGGACAAGGATGTCGATGGTTTTCATCTCTACAATGTTGGCGCATTAATGACGGGCAATACCGTTTTTCCGCCATGCACCCCTTTTGGAGTCATGCGTATGCTGGAATATTGCAAAGTCCCGATAGCTGGACAGAATGCTGTAATTGTTGGAAGAAGTAATATTGTCGGTAAGCCGATGGCCATGATGTTGTTACAGGAAGATGCAACAGTGACGATTTGTACATCAAAGACCAAGGATCTGGAGCAACACACAACTAATGCAGATATTCTAGTTGTTGCAACCGGAAGACCGGAAATGATAAAGGCCAGGCATGTTAAAGAAGGGGCAGTAGTAATTGATGTGGGTATCAACCGTCTCGAGTCAGGAAAACTGGTTGGTGACGTTGATTTTGATGAAGTAAAAGAAGTTGCCAGTTTAATAACCCCTGTTCCTGGTGGAGTGGGTCCGATGACGATAACGATGTTGGTGGCAAATACTGTTATGGCTGCGGAAAGAGACAGCGGCAATGTACCTAGTGATTAGTCAGGTCGCTTTGATCCTGATTGATAATATAAGGGGGTAAAGGAACGGGTTCTCCTTCTGTTGACCAGTTGTTTTTGCTTGCCAGTTGCTGGATCTCCCTGATCCGTTTATCACTTAAAGGATGGGTACTGAAAAATTCCGGTACCTTGTTCATATGTTCTTCCTGTTCGAGTTTTTGAAAGGTTTTGAACAGGGTATCTGCACCGGCAACATGCCCGTAGGTATTTTCCAATGCCTGTAATGCACTGGCATCGGCCAGGCGTTCCTGCTTACGGTTAAAACCCAGCACCGTTAAAGTACCGGTTTCGTTAATGACACTGCCAACATATCTGTCAGTACTTGAGCCGGTAATAGCCGCAAGAAATAAACCGATGGCTACACCGCGTCCCATTGCTACAATGGGATCGCGATGTTTTATATGTGCTATCTCGTGTGCAATGACCATAGCAAGGGCATTTTCACTGGGTAACAGGTTGACCAGGCCACGATAGATAGAGATATGTCCCCCGACAGTGGCGAAAGCATTCTGTACCGGGGAGTCGATGTATTTAACGTTAACGGTAATATCTTCCGGCATATCCATATTCGGTAATAGTTTGGCGGTTAGTTGATCGATATACTCCTGAATCTCGGGAGATGTCTCCTGCTCGTCTTCAAGTGTTAGATCGATACCGGATAATAATTTTTGTTCGATTGAAAAAGGAATGTATATTGCCAGGTGTTCAACAGACTGACTGATAACAATAACGATAAGAATGATTCCGCCAAGAACGCCAGCGGTTAAAATAAAAAAATCTTTTAAGGGATGTTGTTTACTGGTATTGATCCCTTCCGGTATTTCCGGGTTTGAATATTCCATGTTAGTTTGTTAAAGAAATAAACAGCCTGTTGATAGTGTTTAATTCGACTCTGCCAGTGTTATTGCTGTTCCATAGGCAAGCACTTCTACGGAGCCAATATTATCTTTATATCCTTTTGAAATGGAAGAGGTCTCCATCTTCACATTAAAAACATAACTTGCCCCTTGCGTAGCGGCCTGTTCTTTCATCCGTAAGATTGCTTCACGTCGGGCGCGGTCAATCAAGGTTTCATAACTACTGACCCGGCCACCGACAATATTTCGCAAACCGGAAACAAATTTTTTAAAGAAGTCGATAGATATTACAACATTCCCGCAGACCATTTGTGTTGTGCATGATGCAAATTCATCCGGTAATTTCTTACTGGATATGGCAGGAATAGTTCGCAAAGTAGATTCACGTTCACGAATAGATTTGTAATGACGTTTTTCTACGCTTTGCCCGATAATAAAACCAAGTGCAAGTAACACCAGAAAGATTAGTAAGTCATACATTTTGCTTACTCCAGTACAACGGCTGTTCCATAGGTATAAAGTTCGGATGCGCCTTGAGTAATAGACGATGTCGAGAAACGAATATTAAGAATTGCGTTAGCACCAATAGACTGTGCTTGTTCAATCATGCGGTTGATAGCTTCCTCACGTGACTCACTCAACAATTCGGTATAGCCCTTGAGTTCGCCACCAAAAAAATTCTTGAAACCTGCCATGATGTCTCGTCCTGCATGCTTGGCTCTGACAGTACTGCCTTGTACCAGTCCCAAATGTTGTTTAATTGTTTTTCCAGGTACTATTTCCAATGTCGTTAGCAGCATTTAAACCTCCTGTTAAGTATGGAAACGAAGGAAGATAGTACGCTATAAAGCGGGCAAGGTACTAGTTTAATTCCGGGTCCGGAAGTGATGAGGTAGTATTTTCTATCCAGTCTTCAACTTCCTGTGTTATCTGTGCCGCTTTTTTGCCATCAGCTTTAATGACAGGACCAATGACAATAGTGACAGTGCCGGGTTTTTTCACAAAACTGTTTCGGGCCCAAAGATAACCTGCATTATGTGCGACAGGTGTGATATTTGCGCCAGATTTTTCCGCTAATAAACCGCCGCCAGGAAGATACTTTCCCTTTTGCCCTGGCGCAACGCGTGTACCTTCAGGAAAAATAATGACCCACAGTTTTTGTTTTAATCGTTCACAACCTTGAGCAACAATTTGACGAAATGATTTGATAGCTGAACCACGATCGATAGCAATAGGTTGCATTGATGCTAATCCCCATCCATAAATAGGAATCTTTAACAATTCGCGTTTCAATATCCAGACCTGAGGGATAAAGATAAGTTGTAGAGCCAGTGTTTCAAAAGCAGACTGATGCTTGCACATGACTATACCTGGTTCATCAGGAATATTTTCTTTTCCCTCAATTTTGTAATGAACACCACAGCAGACCTTTAACCACCACAGATTAAATACAGTCCAGCGCGTAATCAGGAAGTATCGTGTCTTAAAATCAAGGGGGAAGGCCAATATACCCAGAGGCGCAAACAGTAGCGTACTGATAACCTGACCGATATAAAATAACAGTGAGCGAATAAAAAGCATTAAACCTGTTTAGCGATTAGCGAATCAACGAAACTGGCAAGATCATCATAGACAAGCACACCTTCTGGAACCAGTCCCTCATCTATTTCCTGTTGTCCTTTGCCAGTACGTACAAGAATCGGCTTGCCTCCAGCACTTTGTGCGGCTTTAACGTCAGTCATTTTATCGCCAACGCAATAAACTTTATTTAATGATGTGCGTAAACGATCAGAGACTTCAATGTATAATCCTGGTTTGGGCTTGCGACAGGCACAATCATCTTTCGGTGTATGCGGACAAAAAAAGATGGCATCAATAACACCACCAAATTGGGAAAGATGAGCATGCATCTTCATGTGAATAGCATTCAGCGCGTCTATGGTAAAAAGTTTTCTGCCTATGCCAGACTGGTTGGTGACAATTACGACCTGATAATTATTCTGGGTTAATTTAGCGATTGCTGAAAGACTGCCAGGAATGGCGATCCATTCTTCAGGAGACTTGATGTAGCCATCAGAATCTTCATTTATGACACCATCACGATCAAGAATAATCAGTGCCATCGTCTGTTATCCCTGCAGTTTGGAAATATCCGCAATTTGTAAAAATAAAGTGTGCATACTGTTTAACAATGCCAATCTGTTATTCTTTATATCTTCATCCTCGCACATCACCATAACACTATCAAAAAAACGATCTACATCCTCTCGTAATCCGGCCAATGTACTGAGTGCCGATTTATAATCCCGCTTATCGAGCATCGGTGCAAGCTTTTGTTCATAGTCGTTTAATGAAGTCGCCAGTTTAATTTCAGCTTCTTCGCTTAGCAATTTGTTATCAATACTGCTTTCTATTTTAGTATTCGATTTTTTCAGGATATTACCGATTCGTTTATTAGCGGCAGCAAGGCTTTCGGCTTCACTTAGCTTTCTGAATTCGGTGACAGCAAGTAAACGTTGATGAAAGTCGAGCGGTTTTGTCGTGTTTATGGCGAGTACGGCTTCAAACGTATCCGGGCTGACTCCTGCATCGAGATAATAGCGGCGTAGTCTTTCCATCAGGAACTCGAACACTTCATCAATGAATCCAGTGGCGCCGAGTTCTGCTGGAAAGTTTTGTGCCGTTGCAGAGATCAAGTCTTGTAAATTAATATCAAGTTCGCATTCAATAATAATACGTAACAAACCAATAGCAGAACGACGCAGGCCAAACGGATCTTTATCACCCGTAGGTGCTTTACCAATGGCAAAGATCCCGACAAGACTGTCTGTTTTTTCGGCAATCGACAGACATTGACCTTCCTTACTGGCAGGAAGTTTGTCACCTGAGAATCGTGGTAGATAAAACTCTTCAATGGCAATGGCAACCTCTTCAGGCTCTCCTGCTGCCATGGCGTAATATTTACCCATCGTGCCCTGTAATTCTGGAAACTCATATACCATCTCAGTTAACAGGTCACACAAACAAAGTTCAGCGGCACGTTTGGCCGCATTACTTTCAATATCCAGTCTGTTTGTTAGATAATTTACTACTGCAATGAGGTTTTGTTGTTTATCTTTTAAGGTGCCAAGTTGTTGCTGGTAGATTACCTTGTCCAGAGTTTCGATGTTGGTAGCCAATCCTTTTTTCAGATCACGTTCCCAGAAAAAGGCAGCATCACTTAAACGAGGTTGAATCACACGTTCGTTACCTTGCTTAACCTGTGACGGATCCTTGCTCTCAATATTGGCAACACTGATAAAATGAGGTAACAGTTCCCCCTGATTATTGCATACTGGAAAATATTTTTGGTTGTCCTGCATTGTCGCGATCAGTACTTCTTTCGGTAACTTTAAAAAGTCAGCATTAAATTCCCCCACAAAACTGATCGGCCATTCGACCAGGGCGGTGACTTCGTCCAGCAGATCGGGATCAATAACAGCATTACCATTTTGTTCCCCGGCAAGTTTGGTAACCTGAGTGCGAATTATATTCTGGCGTTCTTCAAAATCGACTACGACACGACCGAGTTGTTTTAATTTCTCGACATAATCATTACTGGTGTCAATTTTGATGGAGTCAGGATGATGAAAACGATGGCCATAGGTAACATTGCCGGTTGTAATTCCCATGATGTCGCACTGAATAGTTTCCTGACCTAACAATAGTAGAACCCATTTAATCGGACGAACAAATTCAACATCGTTATCTCCCCAACGCATGCGTTTTGCAATCGGTAATCGTGACAGGGCAGTTTCGATCAGGGAAGGGATCAATTCGCTGGTTTGTTTACCTTTTACAACAGTATTAAATATCAACCAACTACCTTTCTCAGTTTGTAATTGTTCCAATTGATCGACAGGGACGCCACAGGATTTTGCAAAACCTTCAGTGGCCTTGGTGGGTTTTCCCTCTGTATCAAAGGCTGCATTTAATGCAGGTCCGCGGCGTTGCTGTTCTTTATCTTCCTGGGCAATGTCCAGTTCCTTTATTATTAATGCAAGACGACGGGGGCTTGCATACCATTTCACATGGCTGAAATTTAGTTCTTCTGCCTGCAGTAATTTTTCCGTCTCTTCCTGGAACGAGGAGGCAAGTCGTTTTAAGGACTTTGGTGGTAGTTCTTCAGTACCGATCTCTATTAATAGATCCTGTTTCGTGCTCATGGTTTGATTCTGTTTATTGTTTCAAGAGTGGGAAGCCGAGTGCTTCACGACTTTCATAATAAGCCTGTGCTACGGCACGAGATAATGTTCTGACTCGCAAAATATAACGTTGACGTTCGGTGACTGATATTGCCCCACGTGCATCAAGCAGGTTGAACGAATGTGACGCTTTCATGACCATTTCATAGGCCGGTATTGGTAAACCGGCTTCAATTAATTTTTGTGATTCGAGTTCGCAGGTGTCAAACCAGTTAAACAGTGAATCAGTATCAGCCAGTTCGAAATTATAACGTGACATCTCGACTTCGTTTTGATGGTAAATATCACCATATGTCACCATCTGGTCTTCGTTACTGCTCCAGATAAGATCATAAACATTACTGCATTCCTGTATGGACATGGCAATACGCTCAAGTCCATAAGTCATCTCGCCCGTGACGGGTTTGCAGTCCAGCCCTCCAATTTGTTGAAAATAAGTAAACTGACTGATTTCCATGCCGTCTAACCAGACTTCCCAGCCCAGGCCCCAGGCACCCAGGGTGGGCGATTCCCAGTTATCTTCGACAAACCGAATGTCGTGGATTTCGGCATCAATACCGATAGCTTTCAGGGAATCCAGATAGAGCTGTTGGATATTATCCGGAGAGGGTTTAAGTAAGACCTGAAACTGAAAATAATGTTGCAGGCGGTTCGGGTTTTCACCATAACGGCCATCAGTAGGGCGTCTTGAGGGTTGTACATATGCCGCACGCCAGGGTTCCGGTCCAATCGCACGGAGAAATGTGGCGGGGTGGAATGTACCTGCACCCATTTCCATATCATAAGGTTGAGCAATGACACAACCCAGCTCAGACCAATATTGCTGCAATCTAAAAATCAGTTCCTGGAAGCTACTGGCTTTGCCGGAAAATGCTTGTTGTTTATTATTTTGAGACATTTAATTCATCTATTTTAGGGAGTGGAAGTATACCTTGTGTGAGGGTTGTTGTGTATGGAGTGATTTAAACTTAGTACTCAAGTTTTTTGATGACCTGTCGATAATATGCTTATCGAAAAAACAACAGAAGAGCAGGAAATTGGCACAAATATCCATCACTATCCCTGACACAGCCCATTGGCATGCTTTAATTGGTGAAGCTGAATATTCTGCACACCATCTATTGCCACAGGATATTGAGGATTATCTGGTCAGGTTGTTTATGAGATTTGAACGTGATGAAAACAGCAGTCACTCGAAATGCATAAAAACTGACGAATCAAACATAGATAATAAATTGCAACGCCTAGGTGACCAGTGTTTATTACTCTGTGGATTCTACCCCGAGGCAAGTGAGGATTTCGGCGTGTCGATCGAAGAGTTTATTAATATGGGTGCCGATGCATATAGAAAGATGGCAACTATTGAATCAGGGGAAGAATCGATAGTCTATGAATATCTGGCCAGTCATTTTAAACAAGTTTCTCATTTGTTAAATCGCATACAAACATTTTCAGACAAACAAATTGGTGAAAAGAAAAATAGAACAGAAAATGAATCATCCGGGTTTGCTGTTTATTATAATTTTGCAGATCAGACATCATTGAATACATCAATATCGCACCGTGTTTTGAACTAACAACTTTTATCTATTTAAATAACATTACTTCTAATTGTCTGTATTTATATAAAACAATTGACAACTAAGGTGTTGCTGTTAGATGACAATGAGCAGTTAAAAAAGGCTGAATGGTTACTAAAGGTTTTTCCCTTGCCAGCCGATGTAGCTCAAAGAAGTTGTTGTTAGTCAGGTAATCAAAGGAAATCATGACCTCGTCCTTGATATTACCAATAAGGAAATAGTTGTAAATAAGTGTTTAATAAGAAAATGGAGTTAGTGATAAAACGTACGAGGTAGTTACTATGAGCAGTGTAATAAAAATTAATGCTTCTCAACTGATAGATAAAAACAAGTTGAAAGAACTGCATACAATTATGGAAGATGAATATAAAGAAGTATTACAAAATTTTCTTGATGAATCTCTGTCAATAATGACAGATATACACGATGGATTTATGGAAGAATCTGAAGCGTTATTAGATGCAGTAAATATGTTGAAATCAAGCAGTAGCAGTGTTGGAGTGAAACGGTTGAGTGAAATTGCTGCAGAAATGGAAGCTTTAATTAAAGAACGAGATGTTGATACTGCCCGGTCACTTCTGAATGAATTACAGGATGTTTTTACTCAATCGCATGCAGAATTGAAAAAACATATGTGAAGAACTAAATAATCCAGTAAATGACTCTATTAAAACTAAAGATCTGTTTAATCTGGAGTTAAATCAGTTTGAGAAACTAGGTAGCAAGCTAAAGGATATATTCTACAAGTTGTTAGGCAAC
>JBNLAL010000022.1:0-4430 GCA_050302115.1 Gammaproteobacteria bacterium
CAACGTCGGACCAGTTTGCTGGTGTAGCAGAAGATGAAATAGAAGATCCTCGTCCTTATTGTGAAATCATTCGACAATGGTCAACTTTTCATCCTGAATTTTCTTACTTGCCGCGGAAATTCAAGATAGCGGTTTCCGGGGCAACCCATGATCGTGCTGCAGTCAGGGTCCATGATATTGGTTTATATCTGGTCAAGAACGATGAAGGAGAAGTTGGATTTAATGTGATCGTCGGTGGTGGTTTAGGACGTACTCCTTATATTGGACCAAGTATCAGACCTTTTCTTGAGAAAGAACATTTGCTTTCCTATCTGGAAGCGATACTGCGTGTTTATAACCGTTTCGGGCGTCGTGACAATATGTATAAAGCCCGTATCAAGATACTGGTTAATGAATTAGGAAAAGAAGAATTCACACGTCAGGTTGAAGAAGAGTGGTCACACATCAAGGATGGTGTTATGAAGCTCGACCAAAAAGAGATTGATCGTGTTAAAGCTTATTTTACTGCGCCTGAATATGAAGCGGATGCAGATAACGATTCCAGTTTTGAAAAAGCAGTGGAATCTAACAAAGCTTTTGCAAACTGGACTAAGAGAAACCTGTTTCCACATAAAGTAGCCGGTTACAAAGCGGTTGTTATTTCTCTAAAAGCGCCAGGTATTGCTCCGGGAGATGCGACAGCAGAACAGATGGATTTTATTGCCGAATTGGCTGATGAATACAGTTTTGGTGAATTAACTGTCACACACGATCAGAACCTGGTTTTAGCCAATGTAAAACAGGCCGATCTGTTTGCCCTTTGGGAAAAGCTCGATTCGCAAAATCTTGCAACACCGAATATTGGTTTATTGACTGATATGATCTGTTGTCCTGGTCTTGATTTTTGTTCACTGGCAAATGCAGGCTCAATACCTATCGCTAAACAGATTAACGAGAAATTTAGTGATCTTGATTACCTGCATGATATTGGTGAAATCAAGATTAAAATGTCAGGTTGCATGAATGCCTGCGGGCATCATCACGTTGGCCACATTGGTATCCTGGGTGTTGATAAGAAAGGCGAAGAATATTATCAACTTACATTGGGCGGTTCAGCTGAAAATGATGCTGCATTAGGAGATCGTCTTGGTCCATCCGTCGCAAGAGAAGAAGTCGCAGATGTTATTGGTAAATTGCTGGATGTCTATATTGAGCAACGCCAGGAAGCAGAGCGCTTTGTTGATACCTATCGTCGTATTGGAATGAAACCTTTTAAGGAAAAAGTTTATGCGCGTAATTAAAAATAAAGAAGTTGTTAATGATGATTGGCAATTGATTCGCGAACTGGATGAATCAGCGCCTGTGCCTGAAGGAAATGTTATTTTACCGTTTGCATACTGGCAGGCTAATCGTGATCAATTGCTAAAAAGTGATACTGCTCATGCTATCTGGGCGGATGGCAGTGTTAATACAGAAGAACTGGTTAATGACCTGGAACACTTTTCCCTTATTGCACTGGATTTCCCTGCGTTCAAAGATGGACGTTCCTATTCACATGCCCGTTTACTGCGTGACAGATATAATTATAAAGGTGAACTTCGTGCTATAGGTGACGTGTTAAGAGATCAACTTTTTTACATGCAACGTTGTGGCTTTGACAGTTTTGATGTACGTGCTGATAAAGACATTGAAGATGCCTTAAAAGGTTTGAAAGATTTTACTGTTCGTTATCAGGCTGCGGCAGATGATGCGGTACCTGTTTACAAATTACGCTAAATAGTCAGTACTGTTACTGAAGGTGTATTGAGATTTTTTTCACCATGAAAACCACGTATCAGAAGCACTTGTTCTCCTGCCAATGCCAGTCCCTCATCTGCGACGATTTTTTTTGCTAATTCATTAGGGTTTGTTTTTCCCGCATCATCTGAAAGTACAGGAACTACACTCCATAACAATGCCATTTTACGGCAAACATCCGCTCGTCCGGTAATCGCTACGACGGGTGCGGCAGGTCTGGCGGAACTCATAGTAGCAGCAGACATGCCACTTTGAGAGATAACAACTACTGCATGAACTTTTAAATCGTGAGCAAGTTGGGCCATCGAGTTCGCAACGGCGTCCCAGATAGGAATGGCTATGTTTGATGGTTTATCTGAAACTTTTCCGCCATAGGCATGATGACTCCACAGATAAGATTCAGTCTGTCGCGCAATACGATCCATCATTTTAACCGCATCAACCGGAAACGCTCCGACAGCTGTTTCACCAGACAGCATAATTGCATCCGTTCCCAACGTTACGGCATAAGCAACATCTGTCACTTCAGCACGTGTCGGTCTTGCATTTTCTATCATTGATTCCAGCATTTGTGTGGCGACAATAACGGGTTTAAATTTTTTGCGTGCCAGATCAATTAATTGATGTTGAGCAACTGGTACCTGTTCCGGGTTAAGCTCAACACCCAGATCACCACGTGCAACCATAATCCCGTCTGCAGCTTCAAGTATAGAACTGGCATCATCCAGAGCTTCCGGTTTTTCTATTTTAGCGATGATGTTTGCATCATTGTCATGTGCATTAATCAATGTTCGTAAATCATTAATGTCCGATGCCGAACGGACAAAAGACAAGGCCAGGAAATCCACACCTAAATCCAGTGCAAATTTTGCGTCCTTTTTATCTTTTTCAGTTAATGATGGTGCAGATACTTTTACACCTGGCAGATTGATGCCTTTATGATTTCCTAAAATCCCACCATAGATGACGGTACACGTGATTTCTGTATCTTCTATTTTGTCGACTTCCAGTTCCAGTGTCCCATCAGCCAGTAAAACACGATCACCTGGTTCGACATCACTGGCCAATGCTGCATATTGGGAGGGAATCAGTCCGGGGTTACCTTCAACATCACGTGTTGTAACAATGACCGTGCTGTTGTCTATTAATTCAATACTGCCATTTTTAAATTTTCCCGTTCTGATTTTTGGGCCACATAGGTCTGCCAAAATTGCAATGGGTTGCTTTAGATCATTGGCAATTTCACGAATCAACTTATAGGTTTTACTGTGATAATCATGATCGCCATGAGACATGTTTTGGCGGAAAACATTAACGCCGGCAATAATCAGCTTTCTAATTTGTTCGGGTTCACTGCTGGCAGGGCCTAATGTCGCAATAATCTTAGTGCGTCGTTTTTTGAGCAGATTAATCTGTGTAATGATCGACATTAAAGATTACTAGAATGGAATATCGTCATCAAAGTCGTCTGTTGTCGATCCTGAAGAGACGGGTTCCGGAGCGGGTGCCGGTTGTGGAGCGCTATTTGAAGGCTGTGCAGATTCATAGTTAGCAGACCCACCGCTACGCCCACCTAACATTTGCATTTCATTAGCTACAATTTCAGTTGTGTAACGGTCATTGCCTTCCTTGTCTTGCCATTTACGTGTCTGTAATCGTCCTTCAACATAGATTTGAGAGCCTTTTTTGAGATATTCACCGACAATTTCTGCCAGGCGACCAAAAAAGACTATGCGGTGCCATTCGGTTCGTTCCTGTTGTTCTCCACTGTCTTTATCTCGCCAGGTTTCTGCCGTTGCCAGGCTAATATTTGCGACGGCAGCCCCGCTCGCTGTGTAACGGATATCCGGATCGTTACCCAGATTACCGATCAAGATGACTTTATTAATACCCCTGGCCATTGAACTATCTCCTCAAAACTTTTTTCTTAAGAAATAACTTTAACTGTGTTGACTATAAGTATACTGATTATTTTACAGGAAGTTGTCCGGAAAATATTTTTCATTTATACCGTTTCCTGTTCAATAGCATTCTTTACACTATCGACCGAATCAGGCGATAAAGTAATAAATAAAAACCAGATTACGCATACAATACAGCAAAATAGATATACGCCTGTAATACCTTTATATTGGTTAAAGAATCCGCCAATAATTCCACCAATAAATATGCCGATGAATTGTGACGTAGAATAGATTCCGAGCGCCGTTCCCCGGTTTTCTTTGGAGACCGTCTTAGATACAGCTGAAGGTAATAATGCTTCAAGATAATTAAACGCCCCAAAGAAAATTGTCATGAATAGACCTAAATAGAACAGGGTCTCATGTTTAAATAACAACCCGAGTTGTGATATAAAAATCAGAATAATACCGCCCGACATAAACAATTTTATCTTCTTCATTTTTTCTCCAAAGATAACAGCAGGTATCATAATGAATAAAGAGAGAAACAGGATAAGCAGGTAAAATTTCCAATGAGAACTCGCCGGCAAATCAGCAAAATCACGTAAGGCTAATGGAATAACAACAAAATTTGCCATCAAGATTAAATGTGCAGTAAAGATACTAAAATCGAGACGGAGTAATCTTAAATCTTTAAAAGCCGCTAATAGGGTGTTTGTATTTGTTGTTTGTGAATATGCCTGGACCATTTTT
>JBNLAL010000022.1:4440-11676 GCA_050302115.1 Gammaproteobacteria bacterium
TCAGGTGTTGGTACGAATATGATCAATATGAGTGCAGCGAAAAAGGCAAACACGATGCTCAGATAAAACAGGCCATGAATAGTAAATTGTGCAAAAAGAATCGGTCCCAGGACAAAGGCAATGCAAAAAGAAATACCAATACTCATGCCTATTATGGCCATGACCTTTGTCCGGTTAGTTTCCCGGGTAAGGTCCGAAGCCAGGGCCAGTATTGCAGCAGCAATAGCCCCTCCTCCTTGTAATGCCCTACCGATAATCAGCCCATAGATGGAATCACTACTGCCAGCGATAAAGCTACCCAGCGCAAAAATTGCTAAACCGGTAATAATGACTGGTTTTCTCCCTAATTTATCGGATAAAAGACCAAAAGGAATTTGGAAAAGGGCCTGGGTTAAACCATAGATGCCCAATGCAATGCCAATTAGTTGAGGGGTTGACGCCTGATATCGTTGGGAAGCGAGTGCCAGGACAGGTAAAACCATGAATAAAGGCATCATTCTCAGGAAAAATACCATTGACAGGGCAATAGTAGATCTCATTTCTTCTTTTGTAATGGAAACTGAATTCATTTGTTAGAACTTAATTTGAACTGCGATCGGAAAAACATTTATATTAACAGGTTGCTTCTCCAATAGTGAAATGAATTAATGGATACTATTTATATACGCGGTGCGCGTACTCACAATCTGAAGAATATTGACCTTGATATTCCGCGCGATCGCTTAATCGTCGTGACTGGGATCTCCGGATCAGGTAAGTCCTCACTTGCTTTCGATACCATTTATGCAGATGGTCAGCGACGTTATGTGGAATCGTTGTCTGCCTATGCGCGCCAGTTTTTATCGATGATGGAAAAACCGGATGTCGACCATATTGAAGGTTTGTCTCCGGCTATATCGATTGAACAAAAGACGACATCACACAATCCCCGTTCAACGGTAGGTACGATTACCGAGATTTATGATTATCTGCGCTTGTTATTTGCGCGTGTTGGTCAGCCACATTGTCCAGTCCATCATTCATTATTAGAAGCACAGACAATTTCACAAATGGTCGATCTGGTTTTGGCCCGGCCAGCAGATGAACGATTGATGCTTTTGGCACCCGTGGTTCAGGGAAGGAAAGGCGAACATCTACAGGTAATCGAACGCTTGCGAACAGAAGGTTTTATTCGTGCGCGTATTGACGGGAAAATAATGGAACTGGATCAGGTTCCCGAACTGGAATTGCATAAAAAACACACGATCGAAGTGGTCGTTGATCGTTTCAAGGTCAAGGAAGATATGCGCTTACGATTAACGGAGTCATTTGAAACAGCATTACGCTTGTCTGACGGTGTAGCCTTGATTATACCGATGAAGGAAGAAGGCGGTGACGAACAATTATTTTCCTCGCGCTATGCCTGTAATGAGTGTGGTTATAGCCTGAATGAACTGGAACCCAAACTTTTTTCTTTTAACAATCCTGCTGGTGCCTGTCCGGAATGTGATGGTTTGGGCAATATTCAATATTTTGATCCAGGGCGTGTGGTGCAGAATGCTGAACTAAGTTTACCGGGTGGTGCAATAAAAGGTTGGGATCGCCGCAATGCATATTATTTTCAATTGATTAAATCGATTGCGGCCCATTATCAGTTTGATCTGGATACTCCCTTTGAATCCTTAAGTGACAAGGTTAAGGATGTACTCTTGTTTGGTAGTGGTGAAGAAGAAATTGAATTTGAATACCTGCGTGAAAGAAATAAATCCGTCATTCGTAGACATCCCTTTGAAGGGATTATTCCTAATTTACAACGACGTTATCGTGAAACGGATTCGATCATGGTGCGTGAAGAACTTGCAAAATATCAGGGACACAAACCTTGTCCAAAATGTAAGGGTACGCGTCTAAATGAATCTGCGCGGAATGTATTAATTAATAAAGTGACCTTACCGGATATCACCGCTATGCCGGTCATAAAGGCAAAGACATTTTTTGAAACATTAAAACTGACAGGTGCCCGCGGCAAGATCGCGGTGAAGATTTTAAAAGAGGTTAACGATCGTTTAACTTTTCTGGTAAACGTAGGACTTGATTATTTAACTCTGGAACGTAGTGCAGAAACTTTATCGGGTGGTGAAGCACAACGCATTCGTTTAGCCAGTCAAATTGGTGCTGGTCTGGTAGGTGTCATGTATATCCTGGATGAACCATCAATAGGTTTGCACCAACGCGACAATCAACGTTTATTGAATACCTTATTTCACCTGCGTGATCTGGGCAATACTGTTATTGTTGTTGAACATGACGAAGAGGCAATAAATGCGGCCGATCATGTGATCGATATTGGTCCCGGTGCCGGTGTACATGGTGGAGAAATTGTCGCGCAGGGAACACCAAAACAAATAGCAGCAAATAAAAATTCTTTAACCGGTCAATACCTTTCCTACAAGAAAACCATTGCTGTTCCTAAGCAGCGAACACCATTTAACGCTATGCAAGTTATGGAATTAAAGGGTGCAAGTGGTAATAACCTTAAAGATGTACATTTAACAATCCCTGTTGGCTTAATGACCTGTATTACCGGTGTGTCAGGTTCTGGTAAGTCAACCTTGATTAACGATACCTTGTATCGGATTACTGCTCGTGAACTGAACCGGGCCAATACTGATCCTGCTCCTTATACATTAATAGAAGGACTGGAACATTTTGATAAGGTTGTCGATATCGATCAAAGCCCGATAGGCAGGACGCCACGATCAAACCCGGCAACCTATACTGGTTTATTTACACCAATAAGAGAACTTTATTCTGCAACACAGGAAGCACGGTCACGTGGTTATAAACCGGGCCGTTTCAGTTTTAATGTGAAGGGTGGACGCTGTGAAGCCTGTCAGGGTGATGGCTTGATTAAAGTTGAGATGCACTTTCTCCCCGATATTTATGTGCCTTGTGATTTGTGTAAGGGCAAACGTTACAATCGCGAAACACTGGATATCCGTTATAAGGGAAAAAATATCCATGAAGCATTGGAAATGAGTGTTGAAGATGCGCGTGAATTCTTCGATGCAGTTCCGGTGATCGCGCGTAAGTTACAGACACTGATGGATGTTGGACTTTCTTACATAAAGTTGGGACAAAACGCGACGACTTTATCAGGTGGTGAAGCGCAACGCGTAAAACTTTCCAAGGAATTATCCAAGCGCGATACAGGCAAAACACTTTATATACTTGATGAACCGACAACCGGTTTGCATTTTCATGACATTAAACAGTTACTGGAGATACTACATCGTCTTCGTGATCATGGTAATACTGTTGTTGTTATCGAGCATAATCTTGACGTTATCAAGACAGCTGACTGGATTGTTGATCTGGGTCCGGAGGGTGGTGACGGTGGTGGACAGATCATTGCTACGGGAACCCCTGAACAGTTGTCTGAATATAAGAATTCCTACACAGGGCAGTTTATCAAACAGGTTTTATCGCAGGGTAAGGAAAATAAAAAAGTGAAATTAGGAAAAGCATCCTGATTAATCATGAACCAAGCTGTTTACCCAATGCAGTGCCAAAGATAAAGATAACAGGACATTGCATGACTAATACAACACAACGAAAGACAAGTAATCTGAAACCTTCACGTTCAAAGGTTTTATCCAGGTAGTCCCCTATGTGGTGAGATAAATAATCGGCCAGCCAGTGTGTAATGATGGATATAACAATAATTATGATAAAGGTATAAAAATCAGGAAGAACAGAATACGCGGTAATCTGGGTTACATTACATAACCAGTTAAAGATGATTATTGATGCAATAATGCCTTGTAAGGGAATAATTAATTCATCCCACTTTCCTATCACAGGGATTAGGGGAAATAAAAAAGTCAGTAGAAAAATTATGTTGATCAGGTAATCAAAACGTTTCTTATCAACATCCAGTAGTATTGTGATTTTTGGTGCTTCCTCGATGCCAAAATTTAATGGATAGACAAGTAATATAAATGCAACGATAAGAAAGGTACGCAGTAGGGGTGTGCCGATCTTGTCCCACATAAATTGTAAAAAGTGATTATCAAGTCGATCATGGATTAGTGTAAAAAGTGGAAGAACCAGAATGACAGCAATGCAATACATCACTAGCGAAAAAATTGTCTGGTGATGAGTCAGTATCTGGTTTAGTGGCATGATATTAATACCGTTATGTAGAATTTATATCGACAACAAATTTTAATGTAAAAGAAAAAATATGTAAGGAATGATATATTGCACGCAAAAATTTGTAATTAAAAAACAGGGGAACTAAGTAATGAGTGTTTTGATTTGTGGTTCAATGGCCTATGACCATATCATGGTTTTTGAAGATCGTTTTAAAAATCATATTCTTCCGGAAAAAGTACATATTTTGAATGTTTCCTTTCTTGTTCCTGCTATGCGTCGTGAATTCGGAGGTTGTGCCGGTAATATTGCCTATGGATTAAATCTTCTGGAACAAAATATGGCTTTCCCGATGGCAACTGTTGGTGAGGATTTTGAGCCATATGCGGCCTGGATGGATAGAAACGAGGTTAACAGGACATATATCAAGTCAATAGATGACACCTTTACTGCTCAGGCATTTATTACCACTGATCTTGATGATAATCAGATTACAGCATTTCACCCGGGCGCAATGAACGAATCACATCAAAATAATATATCTGATGCTAAAGGTTGTAAGATAGGGATTATTTCGCCTGATGGTCGTGATGGTATGTTGCAACATGCCGAACAGTTTGCCAGCGCCAATATTCCTTTTGTGTTTGATCCTGGTCAGGGCATGCCGATGTTTAATGGGGATGAACTGATTGATTTCATAGATAAGGCAACCTGGGTAACAGTCAATGATTATGAATGGCAACTCATGCAGGAACGAACAGGATTGTCACCGGAACAGGTGGGTGAACGGGTTGAGGCATTAATTGTGACACGTGGTGGTGAAGGTTCAAACATTTATACGAAAGATAAAACCTATAATATTCCATTGGCAAAAACTGAAAGCGTTTCCGATCCAACCGGTTGCGGTGACGCCTATCGTGCCGGTTTATTATATGGTCTGGCAAATGATATGGATTGGGAAACGACCGGACTTATTGCTTCATTGATGGGGGCCATCAAGATAGAAAAGCATGGTACACAAAACCATACTTTTACTTTGGATGAATTTAAGCAACGTTTTAAAGAAAATTTTGAATATACGTTTTAATACAATCAGGATAGCTTATATAAAACCTGGGTCTGTCAGGAACCCAGGTTTTTTTGTTCTTTTCTGCGCTTATATAAAATAAATTCAGTATAACCATTTGCCTGGTTACGCCCTTTAAGTACTAAATCAATAGCTGCCAGAAACGGAACACTGGCACTAAAATCCCTGGACATTGGTTCATAATGTTTATCATCACGGTTTTGTCTATCGACAATGACAGCCATACGTTTCATTGCCTCACGCACTTCTTCTTTAGTGACGACACCATGATGTAGCCAGTTTGCAATATGTTGACTCGATATTCTTAATGTCGCACAGTCTTCCATCAATGCAACATCGTTAATGTCAGGAACCTTGGAACAACCGACACCTTGACCAACCCAACGTGATACATAACCTAATATACCTTGTGCGTTATTTTCGAGTTCATGTCTTATTTCCAGGGCACTTAATTTCCTCTTTGAGTCGATAACCGGGATATCAAGGATGTCATCGACAGGTACCTTGGCAGCTTCCATCAATGCTACCTGCCTGCTTTTGACATTAAGCCGGTGATAATGAATCGCATGTAAGGTAGCGGCAACTGGAGAAGGGACCCATGATGTATTTGCCCCGGCTTTCAAGTGCTGGATCTTGGTCTTCATCATATTATTCATTTCGTCCGGCATGGCCCACATACCTTTTCCTATCTGGGCCTTGTTCATTAATCCACAATCAAGCCCGACTTGTACATTGGAGTTCTCGTAGGCCTGTAACCATTTGGCATGTTTTAATTCACTCTTGGGAATGATGGGACCTGCTTCCATATTGGTATGGATATCATCACCAGTACGATCAAGAAAGCCGGTATTAATAAAAACGACACGCTCTTTGGCAGCATGGATACATGCTTTCAAGTTCACTGAAGTACGACGTTCCTCATCCATAATACCCATTTTTAAAGTATTCGGTTCCAGGTGTAATGCTTCTTCTGCACGTCCGAACAACTCATTTGCCAATGTGACTTCTTCAGGACCGTGCATCTTTGGTTTAACAATATAAACAGAGCCAGCTCGACTATTACGAAGTTTGCTATTACCTTTTAAATCGTGGATGGCACACAGTGAGGTCACCATGAGATCAACCATGGTTTCAGGAACTGGTTTCCCTTTATATAGAACCATGTCCGTATAGAGATGACTTCCCACATTTCTTACCAGCATCAGGCTTCGCCCATGTTTGATGACCGGTTTTCCATCGATACCTATAAATTCCTTATCAGGTTCCATGGTACGTTTTATTGTTTTTCCATCTTTTTCAATCTTTCGAACCAGAGTTCCTTTCATTAACCCGAACCAGTTACTGTAGACTTTCAGTTTGTCTTCAGTATCGACTGAAGCAACAGAGTCTTCACAATCCATTATCGCTGTAATGGCAGATTCAAGATGAATATCATAGATTTTGGCGTGATCACGATGACCAATAAAATAGCCATCACCAAGCTTAATCTCGAGATGCAAGCTATGATGGCAAAGTAATACCGAATCTGGATTATTTGGATCACCGGTATAACCAATAAACTGTTGCGGTTTTAATAGCGTTGTTTCGCTACCATCGCCAAAATGCACTGCGAGTTGATTGTCTTTTATAAAATACTGTGTGACATGTTTATGTGTATCTCTTTCCAGAGCAAAGTGTCTGTCGAGTAAGTTACGTCCACGTAAGATAACCCGATCACCGCGGATCGGATTATATTTTTTAATCTTTTTACAGCCATTAGCTTCAGTAATAGTGTCAGTAGTGTAAGAAGCATCATACAAGCTGCCCCAACGTGCATTAACCGCATTCAGAACATAACGTGCGTTATCCAGTGGAACAACAAGTTGAGGACCAGGAATTGTTGCTATTTCATCGTCGACATTCTCGGTATTAATCTGGAAATTTTTAACTGGCTCTACCAGATAACCAATTTCTTTCAGAAATTTTTTATAAGCCGCGGGCTTATGCTTTTTTCCTCGATGTTCCTTGTGCCAATC
>JBNLAL010000023.1:0-11617 GCA_050302115.1 Gammaproteobacteria bacterium
AATCATATGCCTCAACCTGTTTAACCCTGCCTGAAACTGCACTCATGGAAATAGTTTGGGGTAATCGAAAGATACTCACCTGTTGTTCAGCACCCGAACCACTATCACTCCACAATAATGAATTCGCTACTATCTTTTCCGTGACACTGGCATGTACACAACGATAATTTGGTAAATTCGGTTTGTTATAACCCACAACGGATACGCTACCCAGGCAACGATAGTTTTTATCCGGTGACACAGCTTGCCATATAGAACCATCTTTATGAGCACCACTACCTGAATCTTTCCAGATCATTTTCCAATCAACCGGAGCAACTAATAAGGGAGGCGTTCCTTTCGGGTTATCGGCAGGCTGATTCACCATAAAGACACAGTGATAGTCCGAGACCCGCTTTCCTGCTCCATAACCCCCAATCATATATTGTCCGTCTTTGGCGGGGGGGATAAAAAAATAGCCATCCTTATCTGCACCCGAACCGCTGTCATCCCAGGTGAGCGTCAAACCACAAACTTTCTTTGTATTCAAACGCCAGCTTAATTCCTTAATAATCTGTTGGCGTTCCTGGTTTTCAATGTCGGAAATATCAATACTGCTTTTCTTTTCATCTGCGGCCAATACATTTACGGAAACAATGTAAAACAAACCGTAAAATAAAAATACTAAACGTGTCATTATTGAAATCTCCGCCTTATGTGCTGTTTTTAAAAGCGTATCATGTCCTCGACACCGCTTACAGTACCATTTTTATCAGTCGTTCAAATTAAACTGGATTAATGTACTTTTAGCATCTAAGTTTATATTAAAAGAAGTGTTTTATATGAGGTGTCTTATGGATTTATTAAAAAAATTATTTAATACGTTAATCCTTCTCTTGGTAGCTCAAACAGTTTACGCAGACAGTCACTCGGAATTTTATCAGGCAAAGGATGGAAAAGTGGATGCTGCAACATTCGTAGGCTGGAATGCATACAATCAGGCCTGTGTAAGTTGTCATGGTGTTGGCGCCGTGGGTACTGCCGTTGGTGCTGATTTGACTGAAGTTGCAAATAAACTAAGTCCTGAACAATTCCGCCTGCGTGTCTTGCATAGAAAAGTTATGCGTTATACAGCGGATGATTGGCGCACAATGGAACAAGCCATGTTTGAAGAGATTATTAGACAGGAAAAACGCGACTCCGGAGAATTAGCCAGGATGCCTCGCTGGGAATATAACCCAATTGTTACGGACCATGTTGATAACATTTATCGTTATCTTAAGGCACGTGCAGATGGTGCAATCGGACCGGACAAACCGGGAATTCTTAAAGAGTAGA
Organism: Gammaproteobacteria bacterium; assembly: GCA_050302115.1. Lineage (GTDB taxonomy): Bacteria > Pseudomonadota > Gammaproteobacteria > Eutrophobiales > Eutrophobiaceae > JBNLAL01. Next base: position 1,318 of record JBNLAL010000023.1, read on the forward strand.
GTGCAACAGAACTGTTATGAGTGCATACAATCGTGAAACGGGCATTCTGACACTGAATCTTGAAGATGCGCATAACTTTCATCACACATCTGATCGGAAACCGGGAGAAAACCCGCCGATGGAATTTTATGCGGAAAAATTAAAAAACTTTGGCTATGAAGTTTCAAATATCACGGAGACACAACTGGATGTCAAAGCGCCCGAAGATGAAATATTTGAACTATTGAGCGGGCAACAAATTTACCTTTAATTTTTTGGGAAAGCAGCGCCGTTGCTAACGGCGTCTGCCTCTTTGACCTTTACTGCGGTCCTGTTCAAAGGTGACCTTAAGGAAATTTCCTTCGAACGATTTGCCATTTAAATCGGCGATCGCAGCACGTGCTTCGTGACCTTCCATTTCCAGAAAGCCGAAACCCTTGCATTGACCGGTGAAGATATCTTTAGCGAGCTTGATCGATCTTACTTTGCCGTATTGTGCAAATAAGGCCTGTAAAGAGTCTTCAGTGGTCGTTTGCGGTAGACTGCCTACGAATATCTTTTTCAGTTTACTTCTCCAATGTTATGTCGCTACGAATTTCCTGTCCTTATGCGACAGACACCCCATCCCTGGAGATTAAAAAATAAACCCCACGGTATGTGGGGTTTATTAAGCAATTTAGTTGCCCAATTAGACCTGGACGTTTGCTGCTTGTGGACCCTTTGCTCCGTTTTCAATATCGAAAGTCACTTGTTGACCTTCATTTAAAGTACGGAAGCCTGAACCACTGATGACAGAATAATGAACAAAGACATCTTTGCTACCGTCATCGGGAGTGATAAAACCAAAACCTTTGGATTCGTTAAACCATTTAACGGTTCCTGTTGCCATAATAAATTACCTCATAGAGTTAAAAAATAAAAAAGTGTTACAAGTCGTACGAGGTATTTAACAGGAGAAAACTTTCATAAGAACTTCTGACAAAAACCAGTGTAGCATGTAGCAACATAGAGTTTAGCGCAATTTTGACCCAAAAAACCACTAAATTCATACAAAATAAAGGTTTTTAGGCTGATCGTTGTTCTAACAGTCGCGTTTTACCATCAAAATCGGTACCCGCTTTTTTATCAGGTTTGTATTTGTGGACGCATTTTGTGCCAATCAATATTACGTGTCAGATACATTGCTGTACTCAGGATTATAAACAGCCCAAGACTGCCGATTAACAAGGCAAACCCTTCCGAACGTAATGCGATGAACAAATAAGTATATAGCCCAACCAATACCACAAAAACAATACCGGCTTTAAAGCGGCTTTTTAAAATACTCACGCTGTAAAGTGAGATTAAACTCGTTGAGGCAAAGGCACTGAATAAATAGGCAAGATTAAAGTGAACATGTTCCGCCAGTGATAACAGCAACAGGTAAAACACACAATTAGCAAAACCGACCAGTAGGTATTGAACAGGATGCAACATCGTCTTGCCAAATAATTCAGTAAAGAAGTAAACCATGAAGGTCAATGCAATAAACAGCACTGCATATTTGGCCGCGCGGGTAACGACTTGATAGGTGTTGACTGTTTGAACAAGGTTAACGCCAAAAACCTGATCATGAAACCAGTGCATCTCAATCAATTCACTCTCTTCATGACCGATATCACTGAGAAAGTCATTGGTATGCCATTCCGAGGTAAATCCGGCTTCCGATATCGTACGATCATCCGGTAAATAGATACCGAAGAACCCCGGTGATTGCCAGTTGGAATGCATTTTTAGATCGGTGCTGTTCGCCGACGACACAATCGAAAAGGAATTTGTTCCTGCCAGTTTCATTTTATACTCAAAGGTATTAATACCCTTTTTATTAATTAAATTTTCCGGCAATTTCGCTCTGAAGACGACGGCGTTAGCATCTTTGCTATTCCATTCCGGTTTCAAAATGACTGCTTCACCATTCCATGTGAATTGAAGTGGTTCCTTAATTGAGCGGCTATTTGAAAATGGTATCTGGATCACGCCCTTTTCCAGTTGAAATCCATTACTGTTATCTTCGTCGATATCAGTCTCGCTTAAATCAAATTTACCCTTGATGAAAATATCCGCTGTATACACCGGCACCTTATAAATACTTCGATAACGGATCTCTGTTTCTATATGGCTATCAATATCCAGAAGCTGCGGTCGTAAATGCTTGTAGCGCGCATCGTAAGACCAACCGGAACCGGCAGTAAAAGTTCTAACATAAGGCAGTGTTAAAACCGGACCGACCAGTTTTTGATCCGGTCCCCATGAATGTCTAATCTCATTACTCGCATTATCGTGCAGAAAACTGCGTTCATGAATCACTGACTCTACCATTTGCATCGGGATCAATAACAACAGGATTAAAAAGCCAATAAACAGTACCCGGAATGTATTCGAGTTTTTGATGTCACTGAACTTCATTTTGCTTTCCCCTGGTATTGCAATCGTGACATATCACAACACCTGAATCAGGAAACCAGCGGGAGAAAAACAGGCAGTTTGCTGATCAATAATGGCAACAATCAGGCAATTGGCAGTAATAAACCGTGAATATCGAACATATACGGGGACTTCACGCACTAAATGTGTCACTATGAGTTTATATTTTCACGAGGTACTCTCCTTATAATAATGAACGTTATTATCAACAGACCAGGCAAAGCAGAAGATGGGACTATTAGTTTTCCTGGATTGCATTGCTGGAACCCGGAAACAGAAGTGATCACCCTTGCTGCACAGGTGAGTGGTAAACGGGTTTCATGCAGAGTGGCCTTTTCCGACATAAAATTACGATTTAGTGAGCTGGCTGAAACACCATTACTGACCGTCAAAAAATACCGAAAGGATCTTGAGGCCGTTGCCAGGACATTGATTGTTAATAATTCTTATGAAAATGATGGTTCGATAAAGATTAGTTATCAAGATCTAATTCAGTAAACGTTTTTTTATATAAATAAAAAACGTTATTTAGTTAATTTTAAAATCTGTAAAATCACAGCGTGAATAAAATTGCACTTTTTGTTGATGTTCAAAACATCTATTACACAACACGAGAAGCCTACAACCGCCAGTTTGATTATCAGAAGCTATGGCATCGCATCAGCAACGAAGGAAAGATCGTAACTGCCAATGCCTATGCGACACACCGTGGTGACAATAAACAACTTAAATTTCAAAATGCCTTAAAACAAATTGGTTTTACGATAAAACTCAAACCTTTTATCCAGCGTAGTGATGGTTCGGCAAAAGGTGATTGGGATGTCGGTATTACAATTGATGTCATGGATGCAGCAAGAGAAGTCGATACAATTATCTTACTCTCGGGTGATGGTGATTTCGGTTTATTACTGGAAAAGGTCAAACAACTCTACCACGTCAGTACGGAAGTCTATGGTGTCCCTGCCCTGACAGCCAGGAACCTGATTGAATCAGCCAGTTTGTTTCATCCCATAGATGAAGACTTATTACTTTAATCTATAAGAAATTTAATCAACAACATTTAGCGCAGAACCAACGGCGAACACTGAGTTTATATTGAACATATTCATCACCAAAACGTTCTTCCAGCATCAATTCTTCCTGAACGATAAATAGATTGTGAATTAACCAGACAAAAACAGGGACAGGAATAAACGGAGTAACTGATCCTAAAAGTATCGCAACACCCACCAGAATAATCGACAGCCCCAGGTACATAGGGTTTCGGGTAACACGATACATACCGCCCCTGACCAGTTGCGTGGATTCCTGAAAGGGTTTTATCGGTGTACCCACCTTGCCAAATAATGTGGCCGACCAAATTACGAAGACAACGCCGAACAATATCAAGAAAGCACCGGCATAATTCATTGGAGGCATAATAAATATCAGTACCGGAATGAAATAATGCAAAATAATCATCAGCATTAATGTGATAAAAAAATAAACCGGAGGAAGAATCTTTTTACCTAAATGCATAATCTGAATCTATCTCAAAACATAACGAGCGAAATAATTTTAGGGAGGCTAATCAATACCTTCTGTTGGTATATGTAAGACCCCACCGCAATGTTTGCAATGCACGGCATCGGCATCGTGTCGAACCAAACCACAGGAAGGACATTCATAACGCACCTTGCCCGGTCGAAAGATAGTCTGGATCAGGCGTAAAAATAGGGAAATACCAAAGATCATGATCAACACTGCCAGGATATGTCCACCGGTTCCTACCAGGATCACATCACCAAAGCCAGTCGTGGTTAAGGTCGCAACAGTAAAATACAAGGCTTCAACATAATTGCTAATTGCCGGATTAACATCTACCTGCAACACATAAACAATAGCAGTCACGATAAAAATAAACACGAGTAGATTAACCACACTAAAGATAATATCTTCGTGTAAACGCACAAAGGGTGATTGTTTACGCAATTCTTTCAAGACATGGTAGGAACGTAACAATCGCAACGCCCGGATCAAGCGCAAGAACAAAAAGTTCTCGGTCAAGGTAGGAATCAACAAAGAAAATATAACTATGACATCGGCAATGCCCACCGGGTTAAATATTTCACGCATGCGCTCCTTGCTAACATACAAACGGGCCGATAGCTCGATGAGATAAAAGAGTCCAATACCAACTTCTATCGAATGCAAGTCATCAATATGGTGGAGAAAGGAGGCAATAATAAAATAAATGATACAAAGGACATCGATTATCAATAAACCGATACGAAATTTATGCGCTTGCGTGCTGTGGCCATGATAAAGCTCATCGAGATATTGATAGAGAAGATTAAATTTTTCTTTAACCATCTTAAATGCCCTATAAAAATAATTTCTTTTTTAAGAAACCTGAATCCCTTGTTTAATCACCAACAAATCGATAACAAATATACACTTTAATTCTTATTGCGTAACTTTTCCAAATAATAGCTTTCATTAACAATAGATGAATTTTTGTTTATCGTACTCAGCTGCATTAATAAAAAATTCATTCTTTTATTGAGTACGCCTTTTTGTTCTTCTGTTACTGCATCTGCTAATAACTGATCAACACTGGCAATCTCTTTTCTGAGCTTTGCTTCGGGGGGCAAGAAACCGGAATTTTTTAAAATACGATAAGCAACGCGCAACTCTTCCGGAACTAAACTGTCATCTTCAAGGCATAAAGGCCTGCCTTCTCCTGGAAGGTTATTCAATTCACCGTTTTGAACAGCTTCGCCGATCTTTTTTTCTGCAATTTGATCTATCAGCCACATGGTAACTCAGGAAGGAACAAACTCACTACAGCGTCGACTGAACTCCTTAACACTATTGGGTATGGGTACTCGCAGCGTGGCAAGTTTGATCAACAACGTGCCACCTTCTTCAATCAAAAAATGAGCGTCTACGTGCGCCGCATAGTTAGCATCATTATCGTTTAATAACTTTTGCGCTACGTATTCTTCGTAACTTTCTTTCGCTGCAATATAGCGTGGCCATATATGAAAGATAACCGGATCAGTTCGGATAGTCTCACAAGCCAGCTTGGCCATCTCAGCCAGTTCGGAGACTTTATCGTTAATATCCTCAAACAATTTATAATGGTTTGCTACCCTGCAGATGGAAGCCTTCACCTGATCAATCTCGGACATGGTTTGTGCAATCTTGATATAACGGGTTTTGAAAAAATCATCAATTGGCATGGAAAAAACACGGAACGGTTCGCCCCATAGTTCATCAACACCTTCACCACCATCACCGAGTTTAATATTCTTACCCAGTTCCAACGCTTCCATGAAACAACGACCGCACTCACGCAATAACTCATTACTGGTTTCAATCTTGACCCCGGCTTCTTCCAATTCCACGATCACCGTAAGAATATGGCGGCCACGGTTTAATAAAGAACCCGCCAACATGGCACCTTTAACCCTTTTTCTTGCCGGATCATCTTCGGCATCATAGATACTACGGATTTCATCCAAACGGTTGCTGGGTGTATTGATACCCTGTTCAACATGATGAAATACGCGGCGCGTAAGCTGATCGATCATCTGTTTCTTGTCGGCATAGCTATCCTCATTCAAATGATAACTACGTATCCAGTAACCATCATAGTACACACAGTGCTTACCATCGATCTCACGTGTTGTACCATTTTCAGGTTCGCGTTCGCTCTTCATTACTGTACTCATTTATTTATACATCTCCGCCCCTTTGAGCGGCACATTGTAACGCTATTGTCACAAGGTCTATACCAAATTCGGGGAAAAACAAGGAAAAATATTACGAAATTGAAACAATACGGGATTTTATTTGTATCAGTGTCGAAGATTAGTTGCCGCTAATGATATCCGCCAGTGTTTTCTGGATGTCGTCATTCGATTTTGCCAGCAGATCTTCATCATGTTGTGCCACAACTACCGCCTTTAATTCTTCAGACAATACTGCTTTTAATTTATCAATAAACTCTTCCTGTGCAGCAATGACGATTCTGTCAAACATGTGTTCTTTAAATTGTTCGGCCAGGAAGTCCGCTATCAACTGCAAGGAATCGAGTTGTTCAGATTTAACTGACTCGCTCACTTTGCTCTTTGGTTTGCCGTTAACAACCTGGTAGCACAACTCGGCATAGGCCTCGTTTTCTTCTGCCTTTAAGGTTAGTAGTTTTGAATCTGTTCCCTTGTTGACTACAATTCGAACGTATTTGCCGTCAGTTAAAACAGCCCATGTTGTTACATTACTCATTACTTACCTCTAACTCTTTTCTTTAAATCCACAAAAGCGGATACAATAATAGTACAAAAATTCTTTGGGAAGTTTACTGAATCGTCCTTCCTTCATGATTTCCACGTATCATCGAAGCATGATGTTCGATCATCAACCAGCCCGCATCATATTGCTTATAAACATTGGTCGCCAATACAACGGCCGAAGGATTATTCATTCCTGCAGAGATATGTTCCTCGACGACATGAATGGCCAACGTTCCATTCACCGTTTGCCTAAGTACATTGATACGAATATCCGGTAACTCGGCATTGATAAAAATATGCCGCCAACTCCGTGTCACTGGTTCATATCCACTTAGCGCCTGCGCACCCGGATGCACACAAATGATGTCATCATCGGCCCATACTGTTTTCATTTTATCAATATCACAATGATTAAATGCATTATAAAAAGCTGCTTCGGCGTCATCTGATGTTTTAAAAGGCGGTTTTGATGCGGTCATAAAATATATTGTATCATTCTTTTACCTAATGCTTGATCATGAAAGGCATCGTGTGAAACCATGGCAAGATGATAACCGTAACCAGTTCCTATTAACTAATGACGTCATTACGCTTTAAATTTACTGCAGCGTTACTCTTTACGAGCTTTGCCTCGATTGCACTGGTCGGCTTCGTGGCGCATTGGGTGGTCTATGATCGGTTCAGCCAGATATCAATGGATCAAGCTTTTGCACACTATCAAAATGATGTCACGGCTTACATTACACAATACGGTTCATGGGAACAGGCGCAACAGGCAGAACGCTTCGGACAATTCCAGCGTCGCCGCCAGGCATTAGTCGGTAATCTCCCCGAACAGGCAGAGATGCGCTTGCCCGATATTGAAACAAACCAGGATCCTGACGTCCCCCCACCTTTATTGGATGAAATAAAACGTCCGCCATTCCGTTTTTTCCTGATGGATACACAAGGCAAAATACTGATGGGGTCACATATTTATGCGAAAGGTGACCAGGCACCTGCAAACTTAATGGCAAATACAAAACCGATCACAATAAACAATGAAGTCGTTGCACTGGCCGCACCGGATGGCAAAGCTAATATCAATATTATTGATCGCGGTTACCTGGAGGCTATTCAATCAGCACTGGCTTATGGTTTGATTGCCGCAGCCTTACTGGCCATTTTACTCGGCCTCTATTTCAGTAATCGTTTAACCCTGCCTTTGAAGAAACTGAATAAAGCAATCCGTAACATGCAAAACGGCGATTATCATCAAACCATACGGGTAGATTCCCCGGATGAAATGGGGATACTCGTCGAATCGTTTAATGACATGAGCGAAAACCTGGCTACCGCCTACAACCGGCTGGAACAATCTCATGTAAAGATCCATGAACAGGCCGAACGTTTAAAACAACTCAGTATTAAAGATGAACTGACACAACTTTATAACCGACGTCACTTTGATGAAGAAGCAGAAAAAATATTTGACCAGGCCCAACGTCATAATCATCCATTAGTTTTCATGATCGGTGATATCGATCACTTTAAACGTATCAACGATGACTTTTCCCATGCCATAGGCGATGAAGTCTTACGCCAGGTTGCCAGCATCTTTCAAAAAGACACACGTAAAAATGATATCGTTGCGCGTTACGGTGGCGAAGAATTTGTCATCGTCTTTCCCGAAACGCCGTTGGAAGAAGCCACACAACTTTGTGAACGACTCAGAGAATCAATCAGTAATCATGACTGGAAAAATATTGATCCTGAACTCAACGTTACGATCAGTATGGGGCTCAACGCAGATACTTCGCTTAAAAACTTCGAACAAATGCTGGCAGCAGCGGATCAAAAACTTTATGAAGCAAAAGACAGTGGGCGCAACAAGGTTTGTTATTAGTTTAATCATCAATATCCGTCAAAACCTGAAACACTGTAAATCATCTGCAAACTGCAAAGGGCCGCGGTAATACTGACGAATTTGTTTTGTAGACGCCTGTTCCTTGCCAAACGTACGATTCATACGATGCGATAACACCAACTGTTTAACCTCTGCCTGCGCGGCAATATCTCCAATCACCGAAGGTGGCATGTGTAGATTACGTGCAACCCCTGTTGTTCCTTCCGGGATAGCATGATGTGCAACTAACATATCCGCCTGCTTCGCCAATCCGGAAAGCGTTTTATAATCATTATTCATATCACCACTGAAGACAATTACCTTCTCCGCGATCTCCAGCCGCCAGGCCAATGCCGGTATAGGCCCATGATGTACCGGCACGGCACTTACCCGGTAATTCGTATCATCCCATACCATTTGTTCAGCCTGACCCGTTGCTTCTACATCATGCGGTAACAAGCGATAACTTTCCGACCCATCAAGATAATCGTTAAGATAACGATAGGCACCTTCTGGACCAAAAAGACTCTGCACAAAATGGGTCATCGAGGGTATCAACTGGTTACCCGTTGGCCCATACAAGGGTAAATCGCGATTACGCCCTGAAAAGTAAGAAGCCTTGATCAGCGCCGGTAAGTCATTGCTGTGATCTACATGTAAATGACTCAATAAGATTACATCCAGATCATTCAGTGAGGCACCACTTTGCTCAAATTGAAACAAACTGCCACTTCCCATATCCACCAAAACACGCGCCTTACCATCGCGCCAAACAAGATAGCTACTGGAAGCACGGTTGTCGTCTAATTCCGGGCCACCCGAACCCAGTACCTGTAACCAGATGCCTCCTTCTTCACACTGAGATTGGGCTGTTGCAGAAGTACAAATGAGCAACATAGGTAAAGTAATGAATAAATATTTTAAAAACATGAAAGACCGATGCTCTTCGTTACCTTTTTAACAAAGGATAACTGTTGAAAATAGATAAGCGAATTAAATCAATGCTGATAGGTTCCCATTAATGCTGTTTCATCAATAATATGACGTTGCATGGCCTGTTCAAGTTGATCCTTGGTGGGTTCACCCAGATCCGGCAACACTGTATCCAAAGCATAAAGTTTAAAATAATAACGATGACGACCAATCGGTGGACAAGGCCCACCGTAACCGGTCTTCTTCCAGTCATTTAAACCCTGCAAGGTGCCTTTAGGCAATTCGTTCGGTTTGATCCCGGCAACCAGATGAGAAGCAGAAATAGGCAGGTTATACAGAACCCAATGTACCCAGATCATCTTGGGTGCAGCCGGGTCCGGTGCATCCGGATCATCAACAATCAACACCAGGCTTTTCGCATGCTCAGGAATTCCGGACCAGTTCAACTCCGGTGATATATCTTCACCGTCACAGGTATAAAGGGCATGAATACTGCCTTCATGTTCAAATGCTGGTGACGAAATTGTCAGACTCATCGTTGCGCTCCTCTCTGCCTGCGCGTCATTGTTCCCTATACAGGAAATAACCAGAAACAATAAAGTCAACCTAACGCGATGCTGGCTCATATTAAAATAATAGAACAAAATAGAGGTTAGTGAATAATATTCTCTGTAAAAGAGTAGAAGAAACGTTTAGCTAAGCAGCTACTTAATGTTTAACTTTAGCTAGCCTGATTAGCAGTGACAGATAAACGTAAGTGATA
>JBNLAL010000024.1:0-11468 GCA_050302115.1 Gammaproteobacteria bacterium
GCCAAAACACGATAAATCGCACCACTATCCAGAAAATGCCATTTCAACCAATCGGCCAGATAACTGCAGACCGTCCCTTTACCGGTACCACTCGGCCCATCAACTGTAATAATCGGAACCTCTGACATCGATTTAGAGTACCTCTATATTCATACCGGCCTGTTTGGCCAACTCAACAAAACCTGGAAATGACGTCGCTACGTTATCGCAGTTATTAATGACAACCGGCGCTTTGGCAACCATACCAGCAACAGCAAAGGCCATGGCAATACGGTGATCGCCATGACTCTCAATCACTCCACCTTTAAATTCGCCACCATTTACCGTCATACCATCGTCAGTCGCTGTTGCTTCAATTCCCATTGCTATAAAACCATCCAGCATCGATTGAATACGGTCACTTTCTTTAACTCGTAACTCGGCTGCCCCTGTTAAACGCGTTGTGCCTTTAGCACAAGCTGCCGCAATTAAAACTGCGGGAAATTCATCGATAGCTATCGCGACATACTCTTCCGGAATATCTATCCCTTTTAAATCACTACTCTTTATATGTATATTCGCAACAGGTTCACCGGATTGTTCCCGTTCATTTAATAATTCAATATCGGCGCCCATCAACGCCATGATCTTTAGCATGGCATTACGGGTTGGATTGATACCCACATTTTCGAGTACTACGTCTGAACCGGGGACTATTGAAGCCGCAACAATAAAAAAGGCTGCTGAAGAAAAATCGGAAGGGATAATAATCTCAGTACCAATCAGTTTATCTGCCTGATTGATGGATATGTTATGTCCGTTTCTTGTTACAGAGTGAGAAAACGCAGACAACATTCTTTCTGTATGATCACGCGTTAATTCATTTTCAATAACCGTTGTCGTGCCATTGGCATAAAGCCCGGCTAATAATAAACAGGACTTTAATTGCGCACTGGCAACCGGCATTTCATATTCAATCCCTTTTAGACTTCGACCACCGGTTATCTTGATAGGCAACGTACCTTGTTCTGAACAACTGATAGCTGCATTCATTAATATTAAGGGATCGATCACACGACGCATGGGACGTTTCATTAATGACTCATCACCAACCAGTTCAACATCAAAGGCTTGACCGGATAATAGACCCGTTAATAAACGTACAGAGGTGCCGGAATTACCCAGATCCAATACCTGTTCCGGTTTTTTTAAACCATGTAGCCCGACACCTTTGATATGAACGACATCATTATTTCGTTCTATCTCAACACCCATCTGTTGAAACACGCGCATGGTAGCCAGGGTATCTTCGCCCTGAAGAAAACCTGTTACCGTCGTTTCACCTTCAGCGATGGCACCTAACATTAAAGCACGGTGTGAAATCGATTTATCACCGGGGACTTTAAATTTGCCATTAATGCTACCGCCTGGATTAACCCGAAAACGGAGGCTACCTTGAGAACTCATAATTATTCTTTCGTTGTGCGCAGTTGTTGCCTGCTTATTGTGAATTTATCTCTTGCCTGTTTGGCACGTTTAAAGATAGTTAATAAACGTTCACTGTCTTCCTTTTCAATCGCATCTTTTATTTGATCGATATGATTTGAAAAAATATTTAAGGTATTAATTAACGCGCCACGGTTGGCAATACAGATGTCATGCCACATCTCCGGACTACTGGAAGCAATACGGGTAAAGTCGGCAAAACCACCTGCTGCATATTTAAATATCTCATCACGTTCTTCCATACCTGCCAGACAGTCCACCAGAGCATAAGCCAGCATATGGGGTAAATGACTGGTAGCCGCCAATACTTGATCATGATGTTCGACATCCAGATCAATGACTTCCGCACCAACCGCTTTCCACATATCTGAAATGAATTGATGGGCCGATGCATCAGTTTCTTCAACAGGCGTAAGAATGACACGATGATCAATAAACAACTCGGCAAAAGATGCCTCCACACCACTTTGTTCGGTACCGGCAATCGGATGTCCGGGGACGAAGTGCGAAAATTGATCGCCCATTGCTTCTTTCGCTACTTTGACGACACTGCCCTTGGCACTACCGACGTCTGTTACGATAGTTTTTATATCCAAAGCAGAAGCAATTTTAGGTAATAACTTTTCTGTTGTTGATAATGGCGTACCGATTACAACGACATCCGCTCCGGCAACCGCTTCTTCAATATCCATTGAATAGTCATCAATGACATTGAGTTCAATCGCTTTTTTTAAAGTCTCTTCATTGCGATTACACCCGCTCACACGATTGACCAGCTTGGCCTTACGCAAGGCGCGTGCAAGCGAACCGCCAATGAGTCCCACACCAATGATAGATAAATGATCGATTAACATTTTTAATTTTTTTAAGCTGCGAGAATTTTACCTAACGCATTTATAAATTTCTTATTTTCAGAATCCAGACCAATAGATATACGTAGATGATTCGGCATACCATAATTCGCGATCGGTCGAACAATCACACCTGCCTTAAGTAATTCGTGATAAATCTGATCCGCAGGCTGTTCAAAATCAACACAGATAAAATTGCCTTTGGATGGAATAAATTCTAACCCCATATCATCAAAGGCAAGAACAAGTTCCTGCATTCCTTTTTTATTTAATTCAACACTCTTTTCCAGATAAGCGTTATCAAATAAAGCAGTCTCCGCAGCCACTAATGCCAAAGCGTTGTTATTGAATGGTTGTCTAACCCTGTTCAACAGGTTAGCAATGTCCGGATGCGATATGGCATACCCTACACGCAGACCGGCCAGTCCATAGGCCTTGGAAAACGTGCGAGTAACAATCAGGTTTTTAAAATCCTTCAACCATAAACTACTATCCGGATAAGCCTCTTCTGCCTGTGCGTATTCAAAATAGGCTTCATCAACCAAGACGATGACTTTATCAGGGATATTTTCTAATAAATTCCGTAAATCATTACTCTCAATCCATGTGCCCGTAGGGTTATTCGGATTGGCAATAAACATCAAACGCGTTTTGTCCGTGATGGCATCCAACATCGCCGGCAGATCATGTCCCCACTCTACCGCAGGGACAACCACATGTTCGGCACCCACCGCCTGCGTCACAATTGGATAAACCGCAAAGGAATGTTGTGCATAAATAACCTGGTGTTCTGAAGTAACAAAGGCACGTGCCGTCATTTCCAGCACATCATTCGAACCATTACCTAATGTAATCTGATTCGGATCGACGTTATGTTTCTCCGCTAATGCTTTTTTCAGGTTAAAACCATTACCATCCGGATAACGCGACAAATCTTTTGTAGCGGCGATTGCATCCAATACTTGTTGACCAGGCCCAAGAGGGTTTTCATTAGACGCAAGTTTGATGATGTCATCCAACCCTAATTCACGTTGCAATTCTTCAATGGGTTTGCCTGGATGGTATGGTTGTAAACCGGCCACACCTTTCGTCGCCAAACTTAATAGATCACAAGACATTTAAATTGATTTCCAAAAAAATATTTATCATTTAACAAGTACACATTTATCTAACTATTAAAAATAAGATGTTTTGTTTCAAGACAAGGCGCGACATGTTCGAGAAGCGGAACGTATATGGTAATACGTGAGCATCGCAAAACATGGAGCAACGAAGTATTGGGACAAAACAGCCATTTTTAAAGAACGGCTCGTGGGTATGAACCGAGCAACTTTATCATTGCTGCATGATCTTCCAATTCAGTTAATGCTTTTTTAACCGATGTATCTTCAGCATGTCCTTCAATATCTGCAAAAAACACATAGTCCCACATTTCGCGACGTGAGGGTCTTGATTCAATCCGGGTCATACTTACACCGTTTTCAGCAAAACAACTTAACATCTTGTACAAGGCACCCGGTTTGTTTGGTGCAGAAAATATTAACGAGGTTTTATCATTACCACTGGCTTTACACATTTCCTTACCAATCACCAGAAAACGTGTCGTGTTGTCCGGTTCATCTTCGATATTACTGGCCAGGTTATTCAGTTCATAAAGTTCACCTGCCGCTTCACTGGCTATGGCAGCGACATGTTCTCGTGTACTGGCAACCCTGGCTGCTTCTGCATTACTGGCAACGGCAATTCGCTCCGCCTTGATTAAATGTGTATCCAGCCAGGCACGGCACTGGGCCAACGACTGTTGATGAGAGTAAACATGCGTAATGTTATCCATCGTCTCATCCTGACTTAACAGGTGATGATGAATACGCAATTCAACTTCGCCACAAATCATAAGACTGGAATGGTTCAACATATCCAGTGTGTGATTGACCACACCTTCAATTGAATTTTCCACGGGTACAACGCCATAGTTTGATGCCCCTGATTCCACCTCGCGGAATACCTGATCGATACTGCCAAAAGCAGAGGTGTTTACCGAATGACCAAAATGTTTCAACGCAGCAGTTTGTGTAAATGTCCCTTCCGGCCCTAAATAGGCAATATCCAATACCTGTTCCAGCGCCAGACAAGCTGACATTATTTCGCGAAACAATCTTGCCATTTCTTCTTCAGATAATGGTCCTTTGTTTTGCTCAATAACTTTTCTTAATATTTGTGCCTCACGCTCAGGACGATAAAAACTGGCTGGTTCATCTGAAGAGTTCTTAACCTCTGCCACATCTTGTGCCAGACGCGCACGCTGACTGATGAGATCAAGCAATTGCTTGTCTACTCCATCAATATCTTTGCGTAATTGTTCCAGGCTTTTTTTATCGCTCACAACATTGACCTATAAGGTTGTTTAATATTCTTATTTTATCAGTCTGACAGGATACGGTAGTCTATCAACGATAGACAAGCGCTGACCGCTATTTAACCATGCGTTTGTTCGAATTCCCGCATAAACTCAGTCAACTGCCTGACCCCTGATTCCGGCATTGCATTATATAGACTTGCCCGCATACCTCCAGCCAGGCGATGACCTTTTAAATTATACAAACCGTTTGCTTTTGCTTCAGACAAAAAGGCCCCGTTCAGGTTCGCATCATTTAACGTAAACACCACATTCATCAAAGAACGGCAGTTTATTTCAATATTATTTTGATAAAAACCTGACTCATCGATCAATTCATAAAGCATGCTTGCCTTACGTTCATTACGTTGTTGCATCTCTTTAACACCACCCTGTTCCTTTACCCAATCAAACATCAAACCAGCCATATACCAGTTAAAGGTCGGTGGTGTATTCAACATGCTCTTTTCTTTTGCCTGTAAGCGATAATCCAGAAGGTCCGGTGTAAACGGTAGCACCTCACCCAATAAAGCATCTTTAATAATGACTAATGTGAGACCTGCTGGTCCGATATTCTTTTGTGCACCGGCAAAGATGAGTCCGTAATCAGAAACGTTAATTGGCCGGGATAGAATTGACGACGTCATATCGCTAACTAATGGAACGTCAACGTCAGGCACGTAATGAAACTCAAGACCGCTGATTGTTTCATTGGCTGTGTAATAACAATAAGCGGCTTCAGGGTTAAGCTTCCAGTCACTGCGATCGGGTATAGCAGTAAAACCGGTAGATTCACCGGAACACACAACATTGATATCAATCAATGGATCTGCAACCTTCATCGCCTTTGCTGACCATATCCCGGTATGTAAATAATCGGCACAGGTCTTGTCCTGTTTCAAATTCATTGGAATGACAGAAAACTGCTGCGTCGCACCGCCTGCAAGAAAAAGCACATGATAATCATCAGGAATGGATAACAGATCGAGAAGTGTTTGTTCAGCATGATCGGCAATCGATTTAAATTCATCACCACGATGGCTAAACTCCATCACCGACATACCCGTACCATTCCAGTCCAGTAGATCTTCCTGTGCACGTAGCATTACATCTTCCGGCAACATTGCTGGACCAGCACAAAAATTAAGAACTTTACGAGTCATGATTTATTGGCCCTGGAATCAGACCTGATAATTAAAAAAGAAAGAGTTTAATCTTCTTCTTGGGCTTCTTCGTTAATTTCAACAATACGTTCCAGCCCTGCCAGTTTTTCACCTTCATCCAGCGTAACCAGTCTGACACCCTGTGTGTTACGTCCAAAGATGGAGATATCACCAACAGGTGTTCGGATTAATTTACCCTGACTGCTGATCAACATAATCTCATCTTCGCTATCGACAGCGACAGCACCAACGACCGGTCCATTACGTTCTGAAACCTGTATCGAGATAACGCCGGAACCACCTCTGGATTTTTGCGGATAATCTTCAACGGCTGTACGTTTACCGTAACCATTTTCCGTTGCGGTTAAAATGGTTTCATTATTATCAACAATGATTAATGAAATTACTTTCTGTCCTTCAGCTAAACGGATGCCACGCACACCTTTTGCAGTTCGTCCCATTGCCCGTACATGCGACTCAGGGAAACGTACCACTTTACCTGCATCACTGAACAACATGACATCATGTTCACCATCCGTCACTTCAACACCGATCAGTTTATTACCATCAACCAGTTCGATAGCACGTATACCGCTCGGTCTTGGACGTGAGAAATCCACCAATGGTGTCTTTTTAACGGTACCATTCGCTGTTGCCATGAAAACAAACTTGTCTTCAACAAATTCACGGATAGGTAATATGGCATTGATCTGTTCACCATCATCCAACGGCAACAGATTAACAATCGGTTTACCGCGTGCTGTACGGCTCGCCTGTGGCAATTCATAGACCTTTAACCAGTACAGTTTGCCACGACTGGAGAAACACAGGATCGTGTCATGGGTACTGGCAATAAATAATTTATCGACAAAGTCTTCATCCTTAACCGATGTTGCAGTTTTTCCTCTTCCACCACGACGTTGTGAACGATAGGTATCAATCGGTTGTGATTTGGCATAACCGGCATGTGACAGTGTCACAACAACATCTTCTTCAGTAATGAGATCTTCCATACTGAGATCTTCATGCGTTTGAACGATCTCGGTCTTACGTTTATCACCATAACGTTCAAGAATATCGTTCAACTCTTCACGAATCACCTGCATCAATCTTTCCGGACGGGAAAGAATGTCCAACAGATCGGCAATCGTATCTAACAATTCACCGTACTCAGTCAGGATCTTGTCTTTCTCCAGGCCAGTCAGTTTTTGTAAACGTAATTCAAGAATCGCCTGCGCCTGTTGCGGAGAAAGACGGTAACCAGCATCGGTCAAACCATATTCCTCAGGCAGATCATCGGGTCTGGATGCATCGGCACCGGTACGCTTTAACATTTCAACAACCGCTTCCGATTCCCATGTCTGCGCCAGCAAGGCTTCTTTTGCCTCGGCCGGTGTTGCGGATTCCTTTATCAATGCAATAACCGGATCAATATTCGCCAGCGCAACTGCCTGCCCTTCCAGTATATGTGCACGGGCCCGGGCCTTACGTAAGTCAAAAATAGTTCGACGAGTAACCACTTCACGACGATGACTGACGAAGGCCTCAAGCAGGTCTTTCAGGTTCATCAAGCGTGGCTGGTTGTTAGCCAGTGCAACGATATTGATACCAAAGACCGATTGCATTGCTGTAAATTTGTACAGGTTATTCAGGATGACCTCACCAACTTCGCCTTTGCGTAATTCAATCACTACACGCATACCGTCCTTGTCGGATTCGTCACGAAGTTCCTTAATACCGGTAATCTTTTTGTCTTTTACCAACTCGGCAATCTTTTCAAGCAAGCGCGCTTTATTAACCTGATAAGGCAATTCGGTAATGATGATCTTGTTGCCGGAATCATGTTCTTCAATTTCACTACGCGCACGCACATAGATACGGCCACGTCCGGTTTCATAGGCTTCTTTGATCCCGGAAGAACCATTGATGATCGCTGCCGTTGGGAAATCAGGTCCCGGGATATGTTGCATGAGTTCCGAAATACTGATATCCGGATTATCAATCAGGGCCAAACAGGCAGAAACCACTTCACTCAGATTATGCGGTGGAATATTGGTTGCCATCCCAACCGCAATACCGCTGGAACCATTAACCAGCAGGTTAGGAATTTTTGTGGGTAAAACGACCGGTTCACGTTCTGAACCATCATAATTCGGCGCAAAATCAACCGTCTCTTTATCGATGTCTTCAAGGATCTCATGCGCAATACGCGACATACGTACTTCGGTATATCGCATGGCCGCTGGAGCATCACCATCGACCGAACCAAAGTTACCCTGCCCATCTACCAGGATATAGCGCAAGGAAAACGGCTGGGCCATACGCACCATGGTGTCATAAACTGCGGTATCACCATGCGGATGATACTTGCCGATGACGTCGCCCACGATGCGGGCAGACTTTTTATAGGCCTTGTTCCAGTCAACGCCCATCTCTTTCATCGCATATAACACCCGACGATGAACGGGTTTTAGACCGTCACGGACATCCGGCAATGCACGACCGACGATAACGCTCATGGCATAGTCCATATAGGACTGCCGCATTTCGTCTTCGATATTTACCTGGGAAAGCGAGCGCGCGAATTCAGATTCTGACATAAATCATTGATGGAATTGGGAACAAAAAGTGCCTAAATTTCTAGTCGTTATTAAAGCCGAAATTCTATCATAATTCGGCGATTTGCCCTACTAAATTTTAAAATTAAGGTCCTGTTTTTAGGTCAAATTTAACTGAACATTGCAAGCATTTTTTCAGCGTTTGGTGTCTGCACTATTCCCTTCTCCGTAACTATGGCATCGACCAGTTTTGCCGGGGTCACATCGAAGGCAGGATTAATCGCCACCATGTTTTTAGGGGCAATCTGATGATGGTTTAATTCTGTTATTTCTACCGGGTCACGATGTTCGATAGGAATCTTGTCACCGGACTCCACACTCATATCCACCGTTGATGCCGGGGCAACCACCATGACTTTTACCCCATGATATTTGGCCGCAACGGCATGCGAATAGGTCCCGATCTTGTTAGCCACATCACCATTGGCAACGATGCGATCAGAACCGACGATTAACCACTTAATCTTCCCGGTTTGCATGAGGCTGGCTACAGAAGAATCAATCACCAGATTGACTGGTATGTGGTCCTGTTGTAATTCCCAGCTCGTTAAGCGTGCGCCCTGTAACCAGGGACGTGTTTCCGATGCATAAACCTGTTCAATTAAACCATTTTTCCAGGCCGTACGAATAACACCCAGAGCAGTACCATAACCACCCGTTGCCAGGGCGCCGGCATTACAATGCGTAATCACTTCACTGTTCGGCTCAATCAGACTGGCACCTAATCGTCCCATTTCATGATTAGCAGCGATATCTTCACTGTGAATTCTTTTTGCTACTTCCAACAAGGCTTGTTCCGGATCACCATTAATAGAACCAAATACTCGCCGCATTTCAGCAATCGCCCAATGCAGATTAACGGCAGTCGGTCTCGCTTCTGCGAGATAAAGCAAATCCGGTTCAATTGTTTTTTTCCAATCTTCCTTTGATTCCTGGTAAGCCACGCGTGCTGCCAATACAATAGCGTACGCCGCCGCAATACCAATCGCCGGGGCACCACGTACCACCATAGCGGTAATCGCATCGGCAACTTCTCTGGCAGAATCATAATCAAGGTAGATCTTTTCCTGCGGGAGCTTGCGTTGATCGAGCAAGGTCAACATGCCCGCGTTCCACTTCACTGCAGTAAAAGATTCCGGTTCGTATTCAGATTTTGTCATCGTGTTTAATATGCTAATGATGATTTATTATCAGAAGATGAATATAGTGGGCGCATAATAACAAACAACGCATAAAAGGACAGACAAGTCGTGACAAACATCGATACCTTAATAAATGCAAAATGGATTATCCCGGTTGAGCCAGAAGAAACGGTTTATACGAATTATTCCATTGCCATAAAAGATGGCAATATCGAAGCACTCCTGCCAACGGTTGATGCGCAGAAAAAATATAAGGCAACGGAAGAACATAATCTGGATCAACATGCTGTTATTCCCGGCTTGATCAATGCGCACACACACGCGGCCATGAACCTGTTCCGTGGTCTCGCCAATGACCTACCTTTAATGGATTGGCTGAACAATCATATCTGGCCTGCTGAAGGAAAATGGGTCAGCCCGGAATTTGTTAACGACGGAACCAAACTCGCTGTTGCCGAAATGCTGCGGGGTGGTACCACCTGTTTTAACGATATGTACTTCTTCCCCGACCACACAGCTGAAGTGTGTGCGAATGTCGGTATGCGGGTTGTTGTCGGTTTAATCCTGATCGATTTCCCTACGGCATGGGCAGAGAATGCCGACGAATATATTGTTAAAGGTGAACAGGTACATGATAACTATCGTCATAATCCGTTAGTTAATACTGCCTTTGCACCGCATGCACCCTACACAGTTTCCGATGAGCCTTTACAACGTATCAATGTATTGGCAGAAGAACTGGATATTCCAATTCATATGCATATCCATGAAACCGCTTTTGAAGTCGAACAAGGTATAGAACAATACGGTCATCGTCCATTGCGACGTCTGGCTGATCTGGGTTTGTTAAGTTCACGCATGCTGGCCGTGCACATGACACAACTGGAAGAAAGTGAAATTAAACTACTGGCAAAGTTAGGTGTTAGCGTTGCGCATTGTCCGGAATCGAATTTAAAACTGGCCAGTGGTTTTTGTCCCGTAGGTGAACTGCTTAAGGCTGGCGTTAATGTTTGTCTCGGCACCGATGGTGTCGCCAGTAATAACGACCTCGACATGATCGGTGAAATGCGTACTGCCGCACTACTTGCCAAAGCCGTTTCCAATGACAGTACTACGCTTGATGCACACAGCACATTAAAGATGGCAACATTAAATGGTGCCCAGGCATTAGGCCTTGATGCTTCAGTTGGTTCATTAAAGAAAGGCAAACAAGCCGACATCGTTGCCATCAATCTCGATCAACTTGAAACAGCCCCGTTATATGAACCCGTTTCACAAATCGTTTATTCCGCAAATCGACAACAAGTCACTGATGTCTGGATCGCAGGAAAACAGTTATTAAAAAACCGTGAGTTAACGACAATGGATTATGGACGATTGTTGGAGAAAGCAAGAAGCTGGGAAGAGAAAATTAAAGGGTGATTTTTTTCTTTTAATTAAAATTCTTTTTTACATTTGTTTTCGCTTTGTACAGCGACCTACTTCTTTTTAAAAAGAAGTCGGCAAGAAAACCTTTCCCCGATGTCATGACCTACGGCTCCCTTCGTCGTCATCAGTTATTACGGGTCGCAAACAATCGGCATCCCTGCCTCAGGTTTGCTCAATTGTGCATCCCACACAATTGCCCCTATAACTGCTTACTTCCTCAGCATGACATTAGGGGAGAAAAAACATAGCCACTGCAAATTTTATTTAGATATCAATGTCCGCTTTCGGCCAGAAGCGGACATTAAATATATATCCTAAGTATTGTCTGGTTCAAGATATTTAGAAAATTTAAATACGACGATAAAGAAAATTAACGATTTTAGTAA
>JBNLAL010000025.1:0-1914 GCA_050302115.1 Gammaproteobacteria bacterium
ATCGGCACTATAAGCGGACGTTTCGAAAAAAAAGCATGCAGCAGCAAGCGTTAATATCTTAAAAGTAAACTTCATGATTGAATTTAATTTATAATTATTAATCCGGCCTGACTATATTATTAATATTGTGCCATGTCAGGATCTACCGTTTTTGCCCAGGCATCAATGCCGCCTTCCAAGTTTATTATATTACTAAACCCGTTATTTTCGAGGTAGTTTCCTACCTGAAAACTTCGCATGCCATGGTGACAAATAACCACAGTTTCATCAGTTGGGACAAGTTTTTCCAGCATTTGGTTCACTGCAGACATATTGATATGTGTCGAATTTTCTATATGACAGGTTTCATATTCCCAGTCTTCTCGTACATCAAGTAATACTGGTTTTTCTCCTGAATCAAGTCTGGCCTTTAATTGTTCCGCAGAAATAGTTTTCATACAGATTTAAAATTCAAATGTTTCCTTACGTTCCGCTCCAATTAGCGCTGGTAAGTCTGTTTCAAATAGACTTTCGGAAGACCAGCTTGAAGAAGTTGTTGTTCGAATAAGTTGTGCTTCCATTGCTGGCGACTCGCCCACAATAATAAACATTTTACCATCACTATTTAGCAAGTTTAAAAAACGGTCATCCATTTTGGGTAAGGAACCCGTAACGACTACCACATCATATGTGTTTGCATTTTCAAAAAATGAATAAATATCGATACATTCCAGTTCAACATTATTTATCCCGGTTTTGAATAATTTATTCTTTACAGATTCAATAAAGTCAGGATAGATATCGATGCTTTTTACAGTATCTGCTGCATTGGCCAACAAGGCGGTTAAATAACCGCAACCCGTTCCAATCTCAAGCACAGATTCTGTACCTTGCAGATCAAGTGATTGCAGTAAACGGGCTTCAACCTTTGGCATCATGGTACTTTGATCATGACCAATGGGAATGCGAATATCGGCAAAGGCAAGATTACGATAGGATTCTGGAACAAAGTCTTCCCGGTGAATGTCATTTAACAAATTCAGCACATCTTGATCAAGCACTTCCCAGGTCCGAATCTGCTGTTCAATCATATTATGGCGGGCTTGTTCTATATTCATATTCATTTTCATTATTAATTAGTTGTGGTTCGTAATCGTATTATATAGCATGTTACGAAGCTAGGGGCGCCTTTGTGGCTGAGATTGACCCTTGACCTGATCTGGTTAGTACCAGCGTAGGGAAGCAGGCATCTTGCCATTGGCGCTCGATAATACTTATCGATGACAAAGAGGTTGAAATGAGCGCCATTCCTGATTCTATATTAAGTCATACCGCAACAGTCGATGAAAGAATCGTTGAACCGATTCCTAATTCCAAAAAGATCTATGTCATGGGTTCACGCCCGGATATACGTGTCCCAATGCGGGAAGTTTCCTGTTCGCCAACCCAGACCCGGACAGGCCTGGAGGAAAATATACCTGTAACGGTGTATGACACATCGGGTCCTTATACCGATCCAGAAGCAAAAATAGATATCCGTAAAGGACTGAAACCCTTGCGCCAGACATGGATAGAGGAACGTAACGACACAGATATTTTAAATGGCCCAAGTTCCGAATACGGTGTCCAACGTCTGAATGATCCTGATTTACAGCGTTTACGCTATGCGGAACCACCCAAACCACGTGTCGCCAAATCCGGCGCGAATGTTAGCCAGATGCACTATGCAAAAATGGGCATTATCACGCCGGAAATGGAATTCATAGCAATAAGAGAAAACCAACGCTTAAATGAGTACAAGGATACTTACCTGACGCGACACCATCCAGGAATGCCCTGGCAAAGTACTTTACCGGAAGAAGTAACCCCTGAATTTGTCCGCGATGAAGTTGCAGCAGGAAGAGCGATTATTCCAAATAATATTAATCATCCGGA
>JBNLAL010000025.1:1924-11452 GCA_050302115.1 Gammaproteobacteria bacterium
CCGGAAACCGAACCGATGATCATAGGGCGTAATTTTCTGGTTAAGATTAATGCCAATATCGGTAATTCGGCAGTCAGTTCATCCATTGAAGAAGAAGTGGAAAAAATGACCTGGGCTATCCGTTGTGGTGCGGATACCGTGATGGACTTATCAACAGGTAAGAATATCCATGAAACACGTGAATGGATAATTCGAAATTCACCGGTACCAATAGGTACTGTGCCAATTTATCAGGCGTTGGAAAAGGTTGACGGCAAGGCGGAAGAACTAACCTGGGAGATGTATCGCGATACTTTAATCGAGCAGGCCGAACAGGGCGTTGATTATTTTACTATTCATGCAGGAGTACGCTTACCTTATATTCCGTTAACCGCCAAACGCGTTACCGGAATTGTATCTCGTGGTGGTTCTATCCTGGCCAAGTGGTGTCTGGCACATCATAAGGATAATTTTTTGTATACCCATTTTGAAGATATCTGCGAGATCATGAAGGCCTATGATGTCGCGTTTTCATTAGGCGATGGATTACGTCCTGGCTCGATTGCTGATGCAAACGATGAGGCCCAGTTTGCTGAATTAAAAACCCTGGGAGAGTTAACGCAAATTGCGTGGAAACATGATGTCCAGGTGATGATTGAAGGTCCCGGACATGTCCCCATGCATATGATCAAGGAAAATGTTGATCGTGAAATGGAAGAATGTTACGAAGCACCGTTTTATACATTAGGCCCTTTAACAACGGATATTGCACCCGGTTATGATCATATAACCTCAGCTATTGGAGCTGCAATGATCGGTTGGTATGGAACGGCAATGTTGTGTTATGTCACACCGAAAGAACACCTTGGCTTACCTAATAAAGACGATGTAAAGGAAGGGATTATTACTTACAAGATAGCCGCCCATGCTGCCGATTTGGCCAAAGGGCATCCTGCGGCACAGTTGAGAGACAATGCCTTATCAAAAGCTCGTTTTGAATTTCGTTGGGAAGATCAATTTAACCTCGGACTGGATCCTGATCGCGCCCGTGATTTTCATGACGAAACATTGCCGAAAGAGGGGCACAAGATAGCGCATTTCTGTTCTATGTGCGGTCCCAATTTTTGTTCTATGAAGATAACGCAAGATGTCAGGGATTACGCAGAACAACAGGGCATGGAAAACGTAGATGAAGCAATTGAAAAAGGAATGGAAGAAATGTCGGAAGAATTTAAAAAGAAAGGCAGTGAGATTTATAACAAATTATAATTAATAAGGTTTATATGAATCTCGATAACATCATCGAGCAAACCGCAGAGCCGGATGTTACATCCAATCGACTACAATCCTTACTTGAACAAAAAAAAGCAGGGAAGCTTTTTAATTCATTTTCGGATGAGCAGAAATCTGGTTTGATTAACGTAATTGGTATATCACGCTTTTTATATTATTTCCTCTCACGACATCCCGATGCACTCGCATTAATCGGTAGTCCTTACAAACCAACTGCAATTTCGACAACTAATGTATCAGAGCTACGGTATTTTAAGTATCAATCATTATTACAAATTACCGTCATGGATATTTCGAATCATTACCCATATGAGCAAGTATTATCAGCGTTGAGTCATCTGGCGGATACAATTTTGCAGCAGGGTAATTTGTTGATAGAAAAACAATCGGAAAAATTCTCTGCTAACTTCTTAAATGATCTTGCGGTTATGGCATTGGGTAAATTAGGTGCTAATGAGCTTAATTATAGTTCTGATGTCGATTTAATTTTTGTTATGCGTAATGCTGATGAAAAAAAACGTCATGAAATGCATGAACATTATACGCGCCATATTCGTAACTTATGTCGTCTATTGGAGGAAAATACGGAAGAAGGTTTTTTATATCGTGTTGATCTGAATTTACGTCCCTGGGGAAGAAGTGCGCCATTAGTCTTTTCACTGGAAGAAAACGAGGATTATTATCAGGCATCAAAAGAAGCATGGGAACGTATTGCGTGGTTACGCGGGAGGTGTGTTGCCGGTTCAAAAGAATTAGGTAATGAAATGATATCCAGCATGAAGCCTTTTGTATTTCACAAGGTCCTCAGTACAGAAGAAATAGACCGGTTTCTAAAGATTAAAAATGATATGTCAGATCAACGACAAAAAGCAGGACATTGGAATGTGAAACTGGGTGAAGGTGGAATAAGGGATATTGAGTTCTTTGTTCATATGTTGCAAATAGTAAATGGTGCACACTTCCCGGAATTACAAATCACTAATACATTAGAATTATTGAAACAGCTTGCGGTTTTGGGCTTGATTAGCAAAACAGAACAGAAGGAATTGACAGATAGCTACATTTTCTTACGGCGGCTGGAAAACCGTTTGCAAATGATAGATGAACAACAGACACATCAATTACCGAATGACAGGATCAAGCTGAAAAAAATGGCGAAGTATATGGGCTATTGTGGTGAAACTATTGATGAAGTTTTTGATGATTTCAATGATGACCTGATTCTAAATCAACAGGTCGCCAGAAAATATTTTGAAAAGCTATTAACGGATTATAAGGAACAATGACAATTACTCCACTGATACAGGATGCACTGGCAAATGTCTGGCATCAAGATGCAGCAAAAAACAGTCTGGAACGTTGGCTGGATCTGCTGAAACAGGAGTCATGGGAGATGTCTGATGAAGAACTGGCACTAATGACAAGATTATTCGGTGCAAGTTGGTATTTTACGCGTTTTGTTTATTTTCGTGGAGCAGACATTATTCCGCTATTTAAAAAAGAGAAACTGCAAGTCAGCCATGTAGAGAATGAGCTTTTGAAACTTCATGCTTTTATACCGGCTGATTCGCTGGAAGCGGAAATAGAAAAACTCAGGATCAAAAAAAATGAAGTCATGTTATCAATCCTGTTGCTTCAATTAGACAAAATTATAGATCAGGAACATGCTGAACTTTTATTAACCCGGCTGGCAGATGCTGTTTTAAGCGTTATGTATCGGTTGTTCGAGCTGGATAAAATTGAAAATACACAATGTATTGTGCTTGCAATGGGAAGGTTTGCCGGAAATGAAATGAATTATGGCTCGGATCTGGATTTAATCTTTATTGAAAAGGTGCTGAATAAAAATAATTTTGAGCAAATTGTATTAAAAATTCGAAAATTATTACGATGTATCGCCATTATGGATCCATCCGGGGCATTGTATGAAATTGATATGCGTTTACGCCCACATGGTAGTTCAGGTACCCTGGTCACGCCCTTAGACAGTTTTCTTGAATTTCATAAAGGAGAACGGGAAATCTGGGAACGGCAGATGATGACGCGTTGTCGGTTTGTTACAGGGAACGCTGAATTATCTTCAGAAGTTGAACGTAAGATTGTTGATAATATATATCGTAAATACGATTTAGCCTTTCTTGCAAAGGAAATACTAAAAGTTCGTTTACTGGTGGAACAGGAGCTTGCAGGAGGGAAAGACAAGCTGGAGTTAAAACGTGGCAAAGGCGGTATTATGGATATTGACTTCCTTACTCACTTTTTGCAATTGGCATATGGTCATGAATACAAACAGCTCAGGTCTGCCAGTACCCGTCAGGTTTTAAGAGCAGCATCGGATCTGGGTTTATTGCATAAAAGAACAGCAGCTTCCTTACTAAATGCATATGATTTTTATAAACAAAGTGAATCGGCATTACGCGTATTTGATATGAAAACCATAAGCAAGGTATCCAAGAATAGAAAAGAAATGTTACCTTTAGCAAGAGCTTTGGGATACATGGACTATGATTCCGAACAAGCTGTGGAAAAATATCAAAATGAATTAAAACGATTACGTAACCAGGTGCGTGAACAATTTGAAAACGTTCTCAATGAAGCATTCTAGTGGCCAGGTTTAAATATTCGATGACTGATAAATATTGCGCAGACTGCAAAACCAAAACCTGGAAGCAGTTCATACATTTCAAATAGCCAGTAGTCAGAAGAAACATTTTTCCATGCAATGACAGTTAGCCCTCCGGTTAACATACCCATGATGGCTGCCTTTCGAGACAGTCTTTTCCAGAATAGAGATAATAATATTACGGGGCCAAATGTTGCGCCAAATCCGGCCCAGGCATAGGCAACCAGATCGAGTACATTATTTTCCGGTTTCAGGGCCAGGATTGTTGCGCCAATTGTTAATAATAGAACCGCGCTTCTACCCAACATAATGAGTTGTTTTTCCGTACACTGCCTGTTAATTATTTTATAGACATCTTCTGTCAGAGCAGATGAGGCTACCAGTAGTTGTGAATCTGCTGTACTCATGATTGCCGCTAGTATTGCGGCCAGACAAATACCTGCGGGTAAGGGATGTAATAACAAGTGTAGTAATTCAATGAATACCTTTTCACTGTCACTGCCTTGTAAAGAATTGTCGAGTAATACAATACCAGCAAAACCAATTAATAAAGCACAAACAAGTCCTAGCAATGTCCAGCTTAATGCGATTCGCCTCGCTTCCGGAATTTTATTTGTCGATTGAATGGCCATAAAACGCACTAATATATGAGGTTGCCCGAAATAACCCAGCCCCCAACCCAATAAGGAAACAATACCAATCACACCCAAAGGTTCTGCTGATGCATGGCTCAGTGGGTTGATTAATTCGACGTTAATTGTTGCCATTGAGTTAAACAGGGAATCAAAACCATGAATGCTGTAGATCGATACAATAGCAACATAGCTTAAGGCCAACGCCATTAATAAACCTTGAATAAGATCAGTCCATGAAACGGCGAGGAAACCACCCAGGGCGGTATAAATAAGTATGGTTAATGCGCCAATAATAACAGCCCAGTAATATGGGATATTGAAGACGGATTCAAATAGCTTTCCTCCGGCTACCAGTCCAGAGCTGGTATAGAAAAAGTAAAACACGAGAATAAAAATCGCAGCAATGATTCTAAAACCATGTGATTTATCATTGAATCGGTGTTCAAGATACTCGGGAATAGTTATCGCATTATTTAGTGATTCAGATTCCGAGCGCAACCGGGGAGCAACCAGATACCAGTTGATACTGGTGCCAATGAATAAACCGATCGCTATCCAGATAGCTTCGAGGCCAGCGAGGTAGGCATATCCGGGCAGGCCCAATAACAACCAGCCACTCATATCCGAGGCGCCGGCGCTGATTGCTGTTGTCCAACTGCCAAGTTTACGGCCGCCAAGTATGTAATCAGAAAGATTATGCGTGTGTCGTAAGGCAATTAGTCCAATGGCAAACATTATTACCAGGTAGGCAGCGAAAGTAATAAAGATAATGGTCTGGTCAGCCATTGTTAGATCATGTCATGACAGGGAAAAAATTTATTTTCAGGAATATGTTTTTTGATGATGTTACTACAAAACGAAAGCATTTCGTTGCGAACAGAAGCCGGATAACCGATGTTATTGTTTTCTTCTTCCTGCGGTGAAGCGAACAACAATTCATTTGGATAAAGTTTTTCCAGTTTACGGAAATAGTCTTTGGGTAAGCGAAAACTGCCCAGGCTAATAGAATGTATCAGTTCTGTATCAATTCTTGAAAATATTTCATTAAACAGTTCTTGATAGTCTTCCTTATATCTATCTGTATATATTAAGGGGTCGAAACGTAAACCAATTTGCCAACCGGTTTTTTGTAGTTCAACTATGGCATTCAGGCGTTTATCAACAGAGGGTGCTT
This sequence comes from Gammaproteobacteria bacterium, assembly GCA_050302115.1. Taxonomy (GTDB): domain Bacteria; phylum Pseudomonadota; class Gammaproteobacteria; order Eutrophobiales; family Eutrophobiaceae; genus JBNLAL01. Next base: position 7,629 of record JBNLAL010000025.1, read on the forward strand.
TATATTCCAGTGCATTTGCTATTTTGTCAGGTGTAAAACTAAAGGCAACAACACAATTCTTCACAGGTTCTTTTTTTAATAAAGAACGTATTTGAGTACTTTTTGTTCTTAGTTCAAGCAGTATATTTTCCGTTCTTTCGAAAAAAGGTAAAAATTCGTTTATAAAACCGGTAACGGGGTCAAGTGCCAAACTGTCACAATCATATCCGGAAAAGAAATGAACCGGTTTGTTTTCATGTTGAGAATAAACAGTTTTTATCTCTTCCAAAAAATCCTCGTAATTAACAAATAATACATAATGTGCTGATTGAAACATGCCTTGCAAAAAACAATAGCGACAGTCATACAAACAATTCAACATGTGTGAAAAATAATAATTATGCTCTGCACCGATTCCATATTGTATTGGAGAGGGAAGTACATAAGCTTTGTGTTTCCTGGCAAGGATTAGGGCAGGTTGCTTTTTTTGCAGACGAAAGCTTTGTGCCTTACGGTTAAAAATTTCGCCATAACGTTCACAATAGATCTTGTTCGCATTTGGGAAACGTTCAAGGATCGATATGGTTCTTGGGTGTTGTGCGATATTTTCTTCTATATAGATAGTATTAATCATAAATACTAAAAGCAGTATTATTCAATTCATTTTGTAAAAAAACTAAAATCTCTTTCCCTGTTTTTAAGTTACGGGACAACGTAAAGCTGTCTTTTTCAGGAAGTCGCAGTGACCATTGACGCAGAAGCTTTTGTAATTTTATTCGTTGTGATTCTGTAAAATGCCATTGTTCTATGAAGCGAGTATATTCTCTTGGCAAGAGAGTCATTGATTTTAATTCTTCTGAAACAGGTTTCAATAAGTTCAAAATATTTTCAATTTTGTCCAATTTTACAGCAATCATGCTTTTTACATTATTGGCATTTACCGTATGGGCAGGTTGTTGCAGGTTATCCGAAATAATTTTTATGCAATGAATCAATTCGCTGGTGCCAAGACGTGATGCCATCTGATAAAAAGCAGATGCCTCCATATCGATTAAATGAGTTTGATAATCTGTTGATGGACTATCCAAAGTAAGCAAAGAAATGCAGGGGCAGGGTGACTCGAAAAGAATCTGCGGATACCAATGATTTTTTTCATGTTCGTCTGAAATCTTGTTAATAAGTCGTATTTCACCAATATCTATATCTTTATGTCCGGCAATACCCATGTTAATCCAGATATCTGAAGGAAATGTATTAATACAGGCATGATGGTAGCTGACTGCTGAGGCTGCGTTCAGTTTTCCGATGCCGGTGATTGTTAAAGTAATAGACTCATCTTCAGACTGGAATAGACGAAACAATTCAAACTGTTTTAATTCATTAAGTTTAAATCGTTGAATTAGGGGTTCAGCCTCGCAGTGTAAGGCACAGAAGAAATGGATCATGGTTATTATTGTGAAGTATCCGCTTGAGATAGACAGTTATCCATAAAGCCTTGCCAGATTTCATCTGGTTGCCAAATTTTCAGCATATCTTTATATGCAACCGTTTTATCGGTATGTAGTTTGATGACGCGGTATAGGTATATAAAACTGGATACACGCCAGTTATAAGCGCAATGAACCAATAATGTCATATCATCATATTGTTCCATTAATTTGAAAAATTGTTTAAGGTCATCCAGTGTCGGGTTATTAAAATCTACCGGGATGTTAAAGTAGTGCATATCATTATTACGCACAATTTCCGCTTCATTGGGAATGGCATTTGGAGAATCGATGCGCGCTAAATTAATGACGGCCTCTATGCCGGATTGCCTCATTTCCTGAAATTGTTCCACTGTTGGCTGGGCTGCTGTATGCAGCTTTTCAGAGATACGATGGTAATTATTAATATTTTCAAGCATAGCGTTTTGCCAGTGTCTCAAATTTTTCACAATATTCATTTCTTCCGTGTTTTTTAGCTCCTTTAAGGAAGATAGCGATTTTTTTTTGTAACATTTTTATTGCGGCCATACGGTCTATATCATTTAAATCACCTGATTCAATACGTTTTTCCAGGGCAACGATTCGGAAACGATCCATGCCCCAGTATTTTTGTGATAACTGGTCGTCATGACCACCGAACTTATTGGTCAATGCCTCATCCAGGAATAATACGGGATATTTGCAGGTAATACGTAACCACATATCGTAATCCTCACAGGCAGGTAGCGTTTCATCAAATAAACCCACGTTATCAATAATTTCTTTTTTTATCATTACAGAGGAAGGTGAAATGACACATAGCGGTAAACAATGCTGAAAGATAAGTCCACCTCGTTTTTCATGCTTTTTTTGTTGATTTAGTAATTTGCCGTGTCGATACCACGTTTCATTGGTATGACATATTTTGTATTCCGAATTCCGGGAGAGTGCCTCGATCTGTCTTTCAAGTTTGTCCGGTTGCCAGCTGTCATCAGAATCCAGTAAGCAAAGCCAATTGCCTTTGGCCTGCTTTATTCCATTGTTTCTGGCGGCACTAACTCCCTGATTACTTTGATAAACAATGTTAACCTGTGGGTAGTGTGTGTGTAGTAATTCCTGCGTGTTGTCGTTTGATCCATCATCAACCACGATTATCTCGTCACATGGACGAGATTGATTCAGTACTGATGCAAGCGTGCGTTTCAGGGTTTCTGAGCGGTTATATGTTGGAATTACGACTGAAATCAAAAAATCACTCATGCAAACACCCATGGTTTATAGTTAGAATAGCGCGCTTTTTAATACATGATGAATAATAAATGAATCGTCTTAAAGATAAAGTGGCCGTTATCACCGGCGCCAGTAGCGGTATTGGTAGAAGTATCGCTCAAACCTTTGCCAAAGAAGGGGCGAAGGTTATCGTCAATTATAATAAATCCAGGGACAAGGCCGAAGCTGTTACTGAAGAAATAACGAAAACAGGAGGTCATGCAAGTGCCTTTCAGGCCGATATGGGCGATGAAGAAGCCATCAATAACTTGATTAATAAAACGTTGGAAGATTTTGGACACATTGATATCTGGATTAATAACGCCGGGGCGGACATCCTTACCGGTTCCGGGGCAGCAGCAGAGACCCATGAAAAACTGGAGCAATTGATTGAAGTGGACTTAAGGGGAACTATCAAGGCTTGTTGGTCCATCACACCGATTATGCAAAAACAGGGAAAAGGCATTATTGTTAATATAGGTTGGGATCTTTCAACGCATGGTTTTGAGGGTACCAACCCGCAAATTTTTGCAGCTACTAAAGCAGGTATATTAGGTTTTACCCGATCGTTTGCAAAAACGGTGGGTCCAGATATTCGGGTCAATATGGTTTCACCAGGATGGATAGCAACATCCTTTGCAGAGGATTATATGGAAAATGAATATTATCAGGCCCGTGTTAATGAAATTCCATTGGCCCGTTTTGGGAGACCTGAAGATGTGGCTGCTGCCGTTTTATTTCTGGCAACAGATGAGTCCTCCTATTTAACTGGAGAGGCAATAAAGGTTAATGGTGGGCTGGTTTAATTGTTTTATTTATAAATTAGCTACACAGGAAGGCTTAATAAACTATACAGACAGTTTTAACCAGATAACTCTTTTTCTTTATCGAACCCATGAAATTAGTGCAAAGTAAAAAGGAGGAACAATAACTACTAAAGCTATAAGCAATTTAATAAACATATTCATTACAAAATCAATCGTGGTTTTATTTGTCATCTAAACCTCCTGTCCGTTTTTTCTGTTTACTGGACCATTTAAAATCTATAACGACAAAAATTATAGATACTTTAGTTCTGATTTTTTTACTAAAAATATATTTTTTACCCAA
>JBNLAL010000026.1:0-11155 GCA_050302115.1 Gammaproteobacteria bacterium
TGAAGGGGTTTGTTGCAGCGCAACGATTGATCATTGTCCGTGAGGTCTTTATACTTGCCATCCCTAGTCGGGAGGGGAATATAAAAAAAACGATATTTCGCTGGTGCTCTCGATTTTTGCCATTAGAATATAATGCGAAATTTTTGGAGTTGAGCGATAGGTGGCATCGGAAGAAATAATAAAAAATCGCTCGATTGCTTACAGGATGTTAATAATAGAAGTGGTCACAGTATTGCTGTGCGGACTTCTTTTTTTTGTGTTTGCCAGTCTTGAATTTGCTTATTCAGTGATTTTGGGAGGTTTGGCCTTTATTGTGCCAAATTTGATTTTTGTCAGGTTTTCCCTAGGGATATCTGCGACTGATTCAGGTAAAAATATGCTGGCCAGGTTTTATGTGGGAGAGGCGATCAAGATTGTTACGACAATTTTGGTATTTGTTCTTTCCATACTGTTTATAAAACCCATAAGTATCGGTTTGATGTTTGTCAGCTACGGTTTCATTTTGTTAATGAATCTGGCCGGGCTGGCACTTTTTATGAACAAATAATTTTTTGAGAATGATTTAATGTCGAGCGGAACAGAACTTACTTCGAACTCATACCTTCAGCATCACTTGCAGAATCTGGTTTTGGGGAAATTGCCCGAAGGTTATGAAAGAGCTGATGGCCATGTCCTTGAACAGGCTACCTGGACATTTGCTCATAGTCCGCAAGAAGCCGTTGATATGGGTTTCTGGGCATTCAATGTTGATACCCTGGGATGGTCTATTTTTTTGGGGATGATCTTTTGTTTCCTGTTTCATCGAGTGGCAAAGAAGGTTGAAAGTGGAGCCCCAAGTGGTTTTGCCAACCTGGTTGAGATGATTATCGAGTTTGTCGACAAAAATGTTAAAGATATCTTTCATGCAAAAAATGATGTTATTGCACCACTATCCCTGACTATTTTCTGCTGGGTGGTGCTGATGAATACCATGGATATTGTACCTGTCGATCTATTACCGGAAATTGCAAAGTTTATTACTGGTAATGAACATCTTTATTTCAAGGTTGTACCTACCACCGATCCGAATATTACTTTTGGTTTGTCGATTGGCGTATTTATCCTGATACTTTATTACAGTATCAAGATAAAAGGTGTGGGTGGCTTTATTGGTGAGTTAGCTTTTCAACCTTTTGGAAAATATATGATTCCTTTCAATCTGATATTGGAAGGTATCGGCTTGTTAGCCAAACCTGTCTCATTAGCATTGCGACTATTCGGTAACCTTTATGCTGGCGAACTTATTTTCTTGTTGATTGCCACGTTAATAGGTTCCGGTTTACCACTGTATTTAGGTACCGTTTTTGGTGGCGCATTGCAGTTTGTTTGGGCTGTGTTTCATATATTAATTGTTTTATTACAAGCGTTTGTTTTCATGATGTTAACCATTGTTTATCTGGCAATGGCACATGAACATCATTAATTTTTTTATTAAGTAGTTAAATCCTCTGGAGGAAAAAATGGAAACTATTTTGGCATTTACATCACTGGGTGTCTTAATCGTTCTGGGTATGGGCGCGTTTGGTACGGCTATCGGTTTCGGTCTGCTGGGCGGTAAATTTCTGGAAGGTGCAGCACGCCAGCCGGAACTTGCTCCTATGCTGCAAGGTAAGATGTTCCTGGTAGCAGGTCTGGTTGATGCGGTAACCATGATCGGTATTGGTATCGGTATGTGGTTCACGTTGGCAAGTCCTTTTGTCGCTACCTTACAGGCAGCTGCTGGTCATTAATATTAACCGGCTTTAGTAGTCATCCGACATAGAGGTGGTTTAAGTGAATTTTAATGCAACCATAATTGGACAGCTTGTTACGTTCGCTATCTTTGTCTGGTTCACAATGAAGTTTGTATGGCCGTTCCTGCTCAAGCAGATGAAAGAACGTGAGGCACGTATTGCTGATGGTCTTGCAGCTGCAGAACAGGGTCAAAAGGATTTTGCTGAAGCACAGCAAAAGTCGATTGACGAAGTGAACAAGGGTAAGGAAAAGGCAGCACAACTAATCTCTCAGGCGCAGAAGCGAGGGGATGAGCTGGTTGAAGAAGCCCGCGAAGCGGCGAAAAAAGAAGGTGAGCGAATCAAGGAAAGCGTATTAAGCGAGATTGAGCAAGAGAAAGAAAAAGCACGACAGGAACTGAGAAATCAGGTCGCGGCTTTGGCTATCGCTGGCGCAGAGCAAATCCTGATGCGTGAAGTTGATCATGATGCTCACAATGAAGTTCTGGCAAAAATCAGTCAGCAGTTATAAGCGTCATTGAACAGGAAGAGATATAGATGTTAGAGAAAGCAACGATTGCCCGACCTTATGCTGAAGCTGCTTTTGACCAGGCACTTGAAGAAGGTAAATTGGCTGACTGGTCAGCGATGTTAAATCTGCTGAAGGCAGTTATTTCTGATAAAAATATGCATGCGGTTATTCATAACCCGCAGTTAAGCAGTGAACAACTTTATCAATTTATTATTGATATCTGTGGTGATGTTTTATCCCAGACGGGCAAAAACTTTGTGAAGATCCTTGTCGATGCGGAACGTATTGGTCTGGCAGCCCAGATTTTTTCTTTATTTGAACAGAAAAAAGCGGCAGCTGAAGGTATTAGCGAAGTCGATGTTATTGCTGCTTATCCTATGGATGACGCACAGGTAAATAACATCTCTGATGTAATCTCAAAACGTCTGGGCAAAAAGGTCGATATCAAAACTTCTGAAGATAAAAATCTGATTGGTGGTGTTGTAATTCGTGCGGGAGATTCTGTTATTGATGCTTCTCTTCGTGGCCGATTAAAAGAATTAAATAGTGTATTTGCGCAATAGTTATTAAATGAGGAAAGACTTATGTCTATCAGTGCAACTGAAATTAGTGATCTGATTAAAAAGAAAATCCAGGACATGGGACTGGACACCGAGGCTCGTACCGAAGGTACTGTTGTGAGTCTTGCAGATGGTGTGGCCAGAATCCATGGGTTAAGTGATGTTATGCAGGGTGAAATGATTGAGTTCCCTGGCAACACTTATGGACTGGCACTTAACCTGGAGCGTGATTCAGTGGGTGCGGTTATCCTGGGGAACTACGAACATATCTCTGAAGGTGACGTCGTCAAGTGTACCAAGCGTATTCTTGAAGTCCCTATCGGCGAAGGTTTATTGGGTCGTGTTGTTGATTCTTTGGGTAACCCCATAGATGGTAAAGGCGATATCGATGCTAAGGAAACTTCGCCAATCGAAAAGATTGCACCGGGGGTTATTGCTAGAAAGTCGGTTGCTCAGCCTGTACAGACCGGTTTGAAATCTATTGACTCAATGGTTCCTGTTGGTCGAGGTCAACGTGAGTTGATTATTGGTGACCGTCAAACAGGTAAGACCGCTGTAGCGATCGATACCATCATCAACCAGAAAGGTACCGGCGTTAAATGTATTTACGTAGCAATTGGTCAGAAAGCATCATCAATTAACGTCGTTATCCGTAAGCTGGAAGAACATGGGGCCATGGATCACACAATTGTAGTTGCAGCAACGGCTTCCGATTCTGCAGCCATGCAATACATTGCACCTTATGCAGGTTGCGCGATGGGTGAATACTTTCGTGATCGAGGCGAAGATGCCCTGATTATTTATGATGATTTAACCAAACAGGCCTGGGCCTACAGACAGGTCTCCCTGTTATTGAAACGTCCACCGGGTCGTGAAGCGTATCCTGGTGACGTGTTCTATCTGCATTCTCGTTTGCTGGAACGCGCTGCACGTGTTAATGAAGATTATGTGGAAAAGATCACCAACGGTGAGGTGAAAGGGAAGACCGGTTCATTAACCGCATTACCGATTATTGAAACACAGGCGGGTGACGTATCAGCGTTCGTGCCGACCAACGTAATCTCAATTACCGATGGTCAGATCTTTCTGGAAACCGACCTGTTTAACTCCGGTTTCCGTCCTGCTATTAACGCAGGTCTGTCAGTATCTCGAGTAGGTGGTGCTGCACAAACCAAGATTATCAAGAAGCTGGGTGGTGGTGTTCGTCTGGCACTGGCCCAGTATCGTGAATTGGCGGCATTTGCTCAATTTGCTTCTGATCTTGATGAAGCAACTCGTAAGCAGCTTGAACGTGGTCAACGTGTGATGGAACTGATGAAGCAGAAACAGTATTCACCATTAAACGTTGCCGAAATGGGTGTCAGTCTGTTTGCCGTTGAAAATGGTTTTATCGATGACATCGAATTAGCGAAGGTTGGTGATTTTGAAGCTGCATTACATGATTACATGAAGAGTGAACAATCTGAGTTGATGGACAAGATTGGTCCTGATGGTAATTATGATGATGATATTGAAAAAGGCATCAAGGAAGCCATCGAAAAATTCAAGGCAAATAATACCTGGTAATAACTTAAGCATAGGTTGATTGATAAATGGCAGCTGCAAAAGAAATACGAAGCAAGATCTCTAGCGTTAAGAACACGCAGAAGATCACAAAAGCAATGGAAATGGTTGCAGCCAGTAAGATGCGTAAGGCACAGGATCGCATGCATGCAGCACGGCCTTATGCTGAAAAAATTCGTACGGTTATTTCACATCTGGCTAATGCGAATCCTGAATATAAGCATCCTTACCTTGTTGCACGTGATGAAGTAAAGCGTGTTGGTCTCATCGTTGTATCGACTGACCGTGGCCTTTGTGGTGGTTTAAACGCCAATTTGTTTCGTATGTTGTTGAAACAGATTAAGGGTTGGGAAGAAGAAGGTAAGGAAGTCGATCTATGTATTATTGGTACCAAAGCAGCAGGCTTTTTCGGTTCCATTGGTGCAAAGATTGTTGGTCAGGCAACACATATCGGTGATGAGCCTGGTCTGGATGATTTAATCGGCACGATTAAGATTATGTTAAACAATTTTAAAGATGGTAGTGTTGATGAAGTTTACCTGGCGTCCAATAATTTTGTGAACTCCATGACACAAACTGCTTATCTTGAACAATTGATTCCAGGTAAGCCGGTAGAAGATGAAGACTATGGTCATCACTGGGATTACATCTATGAACCTGATGCTGAAGAAGTGCTCGATCAGATGTTGACACGTTATATCGAATCCCAGGTTTATACCGGTGTAGTAGAAAACATTGCCTGTGAAATGGCAGCGCGAATGGTTGCAATGAAGAGTGCATCTGATAATGCAGGTAAACTGATTGATGAATTGCAATTGATTTACAACAAGGCGAGACAGGCTGCAATTACCCAGGAATTGTCAGAGATTGTTGCCGGTGCAGCTGCAGTTTAGTTAAACAGAAGATTTTAAATTAATAGATATATAGAGAATAAATACGAGGAACGAAAACCATGAGTTCTGGAAAGATAGTACAAATCATTGGTGCTGTTATTGACGTTGAGTTTCCAAGCGATGCCATACCTAAAATTTATGATGCTTTGATTGTTGAAGGAGAAGGTATCAATACAACGCTTGAAGTGCAGCAACAGCTGGGTGACGGTGTTGTGAGAACGATTGCCCTGGGTTCGACTGATGGTCTTCAACGTGGTTTAAACGTAAGTAATACCGGTGCCCCGATTACTATTCCTGTTGGTACCAAGACCCTGGGTCGTATTATGAACGTTCTGGGTGAAGCGATTGATGAAGTTGGTCCGATCGAAACTGATGAAAAAATGGCCATTCATCGTGAAGCGCCCAAATTTACAGAATTGAGTCCTTCTACCGAGTTGCTTGAAACCGGTGTAAAGGTGATAGACCTTGTTATCCCGTTTGCCAAGGGCGGTAAGATCGGTCTCTTCGGTGGTGCCGGTGTGGGTAAGACTGTGAACATGATGGAACTCATTAACAACATCGCAACACAGCACTCAGGTCTTTCCGTGTTTGCCGGTGTGGGTGAACGTACTCGTGAAGGTAATGACTTCTATTACGAAATGCAGGAATCTGGCGTTGTAAACGTACAGGATTTCGAAAAATCAAAGGTATCGATGGTTTACGGTCAGATGAACGAGCCACCAGGTAACCGTTTACGTGTGGCCTTGACCGGTTTGACACTGGCTGAAAAATTCCGTGACGAAGGTCGTGACGTATTGTTATTCATCGATAATATCTATCGATTTACCCTGGCGGGTGTGGAATGTTCGGCGCTGTTAGGTCGTATGCCTTCAGCGGTGGGTTACCAACCAACACTGGCTGAGGAAATGGGTAAATTACAAGAACGTATTACCTCAACCAAGACCGGTTCTATTACATCGATTCAGGCCGTATATGTACCTGCTGACGACTTGACTGACCCGTCTCCAGCGACCACGTTCTCGCATCTGGATTCTACCGTGGTATTGTCACGTCAGATTGCCGAGTTAGGTTTATACCCGGCGATTGATCCGTTGGATTCGACCAGTCGTCAGTTGGATCCGTTAGTTGTAGGCCAGGAACACTATGATATTGCCCGCGGTGTACAAAACACCCTGCAACGTTATAAAGAATTACGTGACATCATCGCGATCCTGGGTATGGACGAATTGTCTGAAGAAGACAAGCTGGTTGTTGCCCGTGCCCGTAAGATTCAACGTTTTCTGACACAACCCTATTTTGTGGCCAAGGTCTTCACCGGTCAGGACGGGGAATACGTGCCGTTAAAAGAAACGCTGCGCGGCTTTAAAGGTATTATCGAAGGTCAATATGATGACCTGCCTGAACAGGCTTTCTATAATGTTGGTACCATTGACCAGGCAATTGAAAAGGCCAAAACCTTATAACAACAGGTAAAACGAATGTCAGATACAATTCATGTCGATATCGTAAGTGCCGAGCACGAAATATTTTCGGGCGAAGCCGAGATGGTATTTGCACCTGCTGAGATGGGTGAGGTGGGTATTGCACCGGGACACGCGCCTTTGGTTACCAAGATGGGGCCGGGCGAAGTGCGTGTAAAAGATGCTGAAGGTAATGAATCTGCTTTCTATGTGTCGGGGGGTATGCTGGAAGTACAACCGAAATTGGTCACCGTCCTTTCAGATACAGCTCAGCGTGCTGAAGACCTTGATGAAGCTGCTATTCTTAAAGCCAAGGAAGAAGCCGAGAATGCCTTCCATGAAAAAACTGATGCCATCGATTATGCCAAGGCAAGGGCAGCATTGGCCGAAACAGCAGCACAATTGCAAACAATTCAACGTTTAAGAAAACGATCAGGTCGTTAATCAAATAATTTACTCGTATCTCATGTCCAGTGCATTGAGATACGAGTTTCCTTAAATTTCTATTTTCATCTTTTAAAACTAAGCTTATGTTGCCTGGTTTTATCGTTTAACATATCGCTATGAGTCTTAGCATTATCATTCTTGCTGCAGGTCAGGGTACACGAATGTATTCCGACAAACCCAAAGTACTGCATACTTTAGCGGGGAAACCGTTATTGGCTCATGTTTTTCAGACGGCGCTAAATATAGAACATCGTGAAATATTCACCGTGTATGGACATGGGGGTGAACAAGTCCCGGAAAAGATGAAAGATTATGAGGTAAGCTGGGTTCTGCAAGAAGAGCAATTGGGTACGGGTCATGCGGTTCAACAAGTCTTGCCCAATATTCCTGAAGAAGATGATGTGCTTGTTTTATATGGAGACATTCCGTTAATCACTGAAGAAACGCTGAAATCGTTAATAGAAGCAGAAGCAGAAACCGGGTTTTCCTTACTAACTGCTTATCTGGATGATCCGCGTGGTTATGGACGTATCATGCGCGATCAAATCGATAATATTAAGTGCATTGTTGAAGAAAAAGATGCTGATGATGAGCAACGCAGGATCTGTGAAATAAATACTGGTTTTATGGCTGTCAAGGCAGCATTTCTGAAGAAGTGGGCTAATGCACTCAAGAATAATAATAAACAAAAAGAATATTATCTGACTGATATAGTTGAAAAAGCGGTGAAAGATGAAGTATTAATTAATTCCGTATTGGCAGATTCAAGTATTGAGATTAAAGGGATTAATAATCGTGCACAATTAGCTGAAGCCGAGCGTTATTATCAGTTAGTGCAAGCACATCACTTGATGCATAACGGTGTCGGCTTAATGGATCCGGCCCGTTTTGATTTGCGTGGAGATTTGGAAATAGGCAGGGATAATATTATAGATGTGAACGTGGTTATTGAAGGTCGGGTGAAACTCGGTAATAACGTGAGTATCGGAGCAAACAGTTATATTAAAGATTCAATCATTGGCAATGGTGTGACTATCCAGCCGAACACCATGATCGATAATGCAGTAATAGGTAATAGTTGTCGCATTGGACCATTTGCCAGAATACGACCGGATACAACACTTGATGAACAGGTTCACATAGGTAATTTTGTTGAATTGAAGAAATCAAACATTGGTTCGGGTAGTAAGGTAAATCATTTAAGCTATATTGGCGATACCCACATTGGAAAAGATGTCAATGTAGGTGCAGGTACCATTACCTGTAACTATGATGGAGCTAATAAACACCAGACAATCATTGGTGATAATGTGTTTGTGGGATCAGATGTTCAGTTAGTTGCCCCGGTTAAGGTTAACTCCGGTGCTACTATCGCAGCAGGAACAACGGTTACTAAAGATGTATCTGAAAATGAATTGGCAATAAGCAGGGCAAATCAAAAAACGATTTCGAACTGGAAAAGACCTGTAAAAAAATAAGGAAACCCACCAAGAGTTGTAATATGAAAGTTGGCTATTATCAGTTCCGTCCCTTATTTGGAAAACCTGAAAAAAATTGTAAAAAAATTCTGACTGCATTAGAAAATGTTGATACGGATTTAATTGTATTGCCTGAGCTTGCCTTGTCCGGCTATTACTTCAAAGATAAAGAAGAATCTTTGAAGTATGCGGAAGATCCTGCAAACAGTAGTCGACTCGATGCATTGGTTGAACTGGCAAAAAGAAAAAGCATGTATATTGTTATAGGTTTTTCAGAAAAGCAGAATGAAAAATGTTTTAACAGTGCAGCCTTGATTGGTCCGGATGGTATCGAACACATCTATAGAAAAGCGCATTTATTTAACGAAGAAAAGTTTTTTTTCGACTCTGGCGATACTCCTTTTATGGTTAACGATATTAATGGTGTGAAGGTTGGTATTATGATTTGTTTCGACTGGGCGTTTCCGGAAGTAACACGAGTGCTTGCCCTTCAGGGAGCGCAAATTATCTGTCAGCCTTCCAATCTGGTATTAACGTTTTGTCAGCAAACCATGTTAGCCAGATGTATAGAAAACAGATTATTTGCAATTACTGCAAACCGGTATGGAATTGATAAACGACCACAGGGCAGTTTAAAGTTTACCGGTAGAAGTCAGATTGTTGCACCGGGTGGTTTACTTTTGCACAGGGCGGCTGCACAGCGAGATGAAGTCTTTATTACAGATATCAACCCGGAAGAAGCGGATAATAAAATGATTACGCAACATAACAGTGTATTAACTGACAGACGCACGGATCTTTATGGAGACATAACAAAATAAATACGAGTTATACGGGAGAAGAATTAATGACTTTTGCAACTGCTGATCTATACGATGAACATGAAGAAAACCTGCAAATAGCAACACCAATGTTTAACAGTTATGGCGGAAAAAAGAAATTTTCGGGTCCAGCCTCAACTGTAAAAGTATTTGAAGACAATTCACTGGTTCGTGCTGCATTGGAAGAACCAGGAGAAGGTCGTGTTTTGGTCGTTGATGGAGAAGGGTCATTACGATGTGCATTGGTAGGTGATATGTTGGCTGAATTGGGTAAAAAGAATGGTTGGGAAGGAATTATTGTGTTCGGTTGTATACGTGACTCAGCAGTTATAGCAGGGATCGATCTGGGCGTGAAAGCGCTTAATACCAATCCACGCAAGAGTGTTAAAAAAGGTATTGGGGAACGTGATGTCCGTGTCAGTTTTGCCGATGTATCTATCAATCCGGGCAACTATATCTATGCTGATGAAGACGGAGTTGTGATTAGCGAGGACAAACTCACATAATGATTATAGATAGTTAGTTTGCAGGAAAATATACGCTAAACTTTTTATTATTTCTTTAAGGGAATTAGCATGAAAAAAATATTACTGTTGAGCTTGTTATTATCCATTCATTTATCTGTCAATGCTGAATGTGTTCAGGAGGAAACCGGGGACGCGGAAGTGCTGGGAACCTTGGTGGGTGCGGCTATTGGAGGTCTGGTTGGTTCGCAGTTTGGTGGTGGAACCGGTAATAAAGTTGCTATTGGGGCAGGTGTATTAGCGGGCGGATTTTTAGGCAATAAAGTGGGTAAGTCACTGGATTGTCAGGACCAACAATATCATTACGATACAACCCAAAACGCGCTAGAGACACAAAAAATCGGTGAAACATCAAATTGGGTTAATCCTGACTCCGGTCATTCTGGTGAGGTAACACCCACAAGGACATATACCTTAGAAGGACAACCATGCCGTGATTTTACCCAGACTATCTATCTTGAGGGAGAAGTAGAAGAGATAAAGGGCACAGCCTGTAGACAGGATGACGGGACCTGGAAGCCAGTCAGCTAGTATTTCTTTCCTGATTAACCCGCTTAGGCGGGTTTTTCGTTTATATAAATTTATTACGAGGAATTTCCAATGAAGCAACTTGGTTTAGTAATCAGTCTTTTTTTTGTTTTTATTCTGCCAGCACATGCACATGAAAACGATCCGTTATTTAACCAGGTGAGTTTACAAGCTCAGGCGCAACAGGAAATACCAAACAATCAATTGACAGTAATTTTGGCTGTTGAGGCAGAGGGGAAAGAAGCTACAAAGATAGCAGATAGAATCAATAAAGATATGGAATGGGCACTAAATCAGGTTAGTAAAAAGAAAGATATTAATAAGCGTACCTTATCTTACAACACTTACCCAATTTATGATAAACGAACAGTGGTTGGGTGGCGTGCAATACAACAACTCGAACTCAATAGTACAAATATCTCAATTTTGACTGAGTTGGTAGGAGAACTGCAGGAACACTTACAGGTAAAAAATATGCACTTCAGCCCAACCAAAGAAACGAGGGAACAATATGAAAATGATCTAATTAGCGAAGCAATGCAAGCATTTAAAAAAAGAGTTGAAACCATAAAGCAACATATGGATGAAAAGAATGTAC
>JBNLAL010000027.1:0-11061 GCA_050302115.1 Gammaproteobacteria bacterium
CGAAATGAAGGAACGAGAAGGAGATATTGATTCATTAGATTACGAAAAAATAATGAAACAAATTGAAGAAATACAAAAAGAATTATTAAGTATTGAAAATGACCCTGACCCAGATAATGTCGCTTAAAAAAATAAAACGATGTATAACAAGTCACTCCAAAGCGACGCGACCTTCGAGTTTGTGTTCCTGACAAACTCTACCACCTACGTCCATGTAGGCGAGGCGCGCCGCTGAGTTAAAACGTTGATGTTTTCATTCCCCTAATGTCATGCTGAGGAAGTAAGCAGTTATAGGGGCAATTGTGCAGGGATGCACAATTGAGCATATCGGTTCAGGGATGAATCCTATATGCGACCCGTCATAACTGATGACGACGAAGGGAGCCGTAGGCCATGACATCGGGGGAAAGACTTTTTGATTACTTTTTTCGTCTGAAAAAGTAATGCGCCGATAAAAGGCGCAATCAAATGTAAAAAACAAATAGACTTTAAATGATTAACTGGATTTGCTTTTCCACGGTAATGACAAAAAAATTACTCTAATCCCAAAATATAATCCCATTCCTTCTTCGTTACCGGTGTAATCGACAAACGATTTCCTTTTTGTAAAATTTTCATGTCTTTTAACGCCTTGTGATTACGCATCTCTGTTAACGAGATCGTACGTTTGAATTTGCGTTTGTATTTTACATCGACATAAAACCATCTCGGGTTGTCCGGATCGCTTTTGGGGTCGTAGTGTTTATCTTCCGGATCAAAGGCGGTGTGATCGGGGTAACCTTCTTTATTGATTGTCATGATGCCAACAATACCCGGTTCATCACAGTTGGAGTGGTAGAAGAAAACCAGATCCCCTTTTTTCATTTCATCACGCATCATGTTACGTGCCTGGTAGTTACGTACACCGTCCCAGGGTTCGGTTTTGTCGGGTCTGTTTTTTAAGTCTTCAATGCTGAACTCGTTTGGTTCAGACTTCATAAGCCAATAGTTCATTGTTATTTTTATATACAGAATGTTAAAAATTAAAGAGTAGGGGGTATCAACCGCAGTGCCGTCTCAGACATTGAACTTGAACCAGAGGTTCAAGTGGGTACCTTAGTTAGTAGCGTATCAGGCTTTCCACGTGGATGGACATGCACAACAACACTACTTTCAGGCTCCCGTGTTAATATCTTATCGGCTCAAGTTACCACGAGAATGATAACGTGCACCGCAGAAGATACCCAAGCTTTGAATCTTACCCACCTTGTGAGATTGGATCTTCAATATCCAGCTGCGATTCTCGTGCCAAGGCGTCATTTATCTTGCTTTGCAGCCGCTTAAGCGTACTGTCTATTTTCGTAGTATAGTCCTGATTCTTTTGTTTGTAAGCCAGTAGTTCATGGGTAATATTCAGGGCAGTCATCACTGCAATTCTTTCCGATCCGATTACACCGCCTGAGCTTTTCATTTCTTTCATCTGGCTATTAAGGTAATCAACGGCATTACGCAGCGGTTCCCTTTCATGATCTTCACAGTTGATCAGGTATTCTTTATCCAGGATGGTGATTTTTATGGGTGAGCCATTACTACTCATGCACGTGTTTCCATGGCACGTAAACGGGAAATCATTGATTCAATACGGGTTCTGGCCTGTTCTGTTTTTTCTATCAGAATGGCACGTTCGTTAACCAGGCTTTCCTGTTGATTTCGCAAGGCGGAATTTTCCGACTTTAATAGATCAACGGTCTTGATGAGTTCATCAACACGCGCTTCAAGTGAACCAAGGTCGGTGCTATCAATGTCTTCGTCAGCCATAATCGTTACCCACAATTGTTTCGGAATAGTTCCAACGTGAACCAGATTTCTTATTGTTTTATTATTGAATTACCAATAGAGAGTGCCTGAATAAACTGGTCAACAGGTGATCATGTCCCAGATATGGTATATAGACCCTCTTACAGTAACCGTATTGTATAAAATCAGCATTATATTAGAAAAAAAAGGTTTTGAACCGTAATGAAACTGGACTATGACGAAATAAATGCCGAACTGGCTTCTGCCGGAGCAGGTATCCGTGCATCCGAGTGCCATGGCTTTATCAGTGGTTATTTCTGTGCCAATAATGCCCTGGCAATGGAGTTATTACAGGATCATTTGATTGCCGGTATAGATGGGGAGAGAAACCTCGATAATTGTTATGCAATCTTGTCACAAGTGGGGGAACAGGTTGCAGAAAGTGTCATGACGGACGATTTATCTTTTGAATTGCTCATGCCGGATGATGAAACCAGTGTGGCTGAACGTGCCAATGCCCTGTCCGAGTGGTGTGCTGGTTTTGCCAGCGGTCTGGGTATTGGAGGCATGAGTGACAAGCCGCCATTAAAAGAAGAGTGTGATGAATTTGTAAAAGATGTTATTGCTATTTCACGGATGGAAACAGAGGTAGAAGATACTGAAACAGCGGAATCAGATCTATTCGAACTGATCGAATATATTCGTATTGGTGCCATCATGTTGCACCATGAATGGTTTCCGACAAATGATGATAATGAACGCCCTGAGGTCTTACATTGATTGATACAAAAGAATTAAAACGCCGGCGCAAAAAATTGATGGATATGATTGGTTCGGACAGCATTGCAATATTACCGACCTCATCCATATTTATTCGCAATCGCGATGTTGAGTTTCCTTTTCGACCGGATAGTGATTTTTATTATTTAACGGCATATCCCGAACCGGAAGCCGTTGCAGTTTTGATCCCTGATCGTGCAGATGGTGAATATATTTTGTTTTGCCGTGATCGTGATATTGAAATGGAGACCTGGCATGGCCGACGCGTTGGTTTAGAGGGAGCCTCAAATATTTATGGTGCGGACGACGCATTTCCCATTGAAGACATGGACGATATCTTGCCGGGTTTGATCGAAGGGCATGAGCGTATTTTTTATAACATGGGTCATGATCAAAATTTTGATCAACGTGTATTAGGCTGGGTCAACCAGATCAGGGATAAATCACGTTCGGGAATTGTTGCACCGGATGAATTTATTTCACTGAATCATTTTTTACATGACATGCGTTTGTATAAAAGCCGTGTTGAAATCAAGTTAATGCGACAAGCAGCCAAAATTTCTGCTGCTGCCCATAAGCGAGCCATGCAAATCTGTAAGCCGGGAATGTATGAATACCAGATCGAGGCTGAATTAACCCATGAGTTTATGCGTAATGGAGCACGTTCACCTGCTTATCCATCCATTGTTGGTGGTGGTGCCAATGGTTGTATCCTGCATTACACAGAAAACCAGGATCAGTTAAATGATGGTGATTTACTATTAATCGATGCCGGTGCTGAATACGGCTGTTATGCAAGTGATATTACCCGTACCTTTCCCGTCAATGGTGAATATAGCAAGGCACAAAGACAGATCTATGACCTTGTCGTGGATGCACAGTTGGCCGCGATAGAGCAGGTCAAACCGGGAAACCACTGGAATGATCCGCATGATGCGGCAGTACGTGTGCTGACCGAAGGTTTATTGGAATTGGGGTTACTGAAAGGAAGTTTAAAAGAACTGATTAAGGACAATAGTTATACAAAATATTATATGCATCGTACCGGACACTGGCTGGGCATGGATGTACATGATGTGGGTGATTATAAGGTTGATAATGAATGGCGTATGCTGGAGCCGGGTATGGTCTTGACGGTTGAACCCGGTTTGTATTTACCAGCGGAAGCAAAGGGTTTGCCAAAGAAATGGTGGAACATTGGTGTTCGTGTTGAAGACGATGTGTTAGTCACCAAAGATGGACATGAAGTATTAAGTAAAGATGTGCCCAAGCATGCCGACGATATAATGGAACTGATGGCCAATGCCGCGTGATTATGATGTGATTATTATAGGTGCCGGTATGGTGGGAGCAAGCCTTGCCTGTGCACTTGCCCCAACGGGCATAAAGATAGCGATCATAGAATCGGTTGAATTAACTAATACCGAAAAATCCAGTTATGATGATAGAGGAATTACTCTTTCACCTTCCTCGAAACGTATCCTTGAATATATCGGTGTTTGGCAACAGGTTAAGCAAGACGTCTTCCCGATAAACAATATCCATGTTTCAGAACAGGGTCGTTTTGGTTTTGCTCATCTTGAAGCTGGTGAAGCCGGTTATCCGGAGCTGGGATATGTTGTTGTTGCTCGATCCTTGGGGCAGGCATTACATCAACATCTTAATAATTTTGAGAATATTTCCTTGTTCTGTCCTGCACAGTTAAAATATTTTCAACGCATACATGATGAGATGCAGGTCGAGATAGTTCATTCAGGACATAATCAGAGTCTTACTTGTGGCTTGTTAGTGGGGGCCGATGGTAACCATTCTTTAGTCAGACGGCTTGCCGGTATCAATTTACAAGAGCACGATTTTGAACAAACTGCCATCGTTGCCAATGTCACGACACAAAAACCGAACCATGCGACGGCATATGAACGTTTTACTCCGCATGGTCCTGTAGCGTTATTGCCTATTGGTGAAAATAAATCGGTGTTGGTGTTTACGGTAAAAACAAATGATGCGAAACATTGTTTGTCCATGTCTGATAAACAGTTCATTAATAAGGTCCAAAAAGAATTTGGACGACGACTAGGTCGAATTGAACAAATCGGTAAACGACAAAGTTACCCACTGGTATTTAGTGAAGCCAGTGAACATTATCAGGAGCAATTGGTACTGTTAGGTAATTCAGCTCATGCGATTCATCCCAATGCTGCACAAGGATTTAATCTCGGTCTAAGAGATGTTGCGGGTCTTGCAGAAAGTATTAGTACGGGAATCAAAAAGGGTATCGATATAAGTGATGTTATCTTGTTGGAAAACTATATGAAATCAAGAGAAGCCGATCAGAAACGTGTAATGCGTTTTACTAATGGTTTGGCGAAAACGTTTTATAATCAATGGCCGTTATTAAATTCAGCCAGGAATCTGGCGATGTTAATGGTAGATGTTATTCCTGATATCAAAACCACTTTTGTAGAAACGTCAATGGGCCTTTATGGAAACCAGCCACGAATTGTTAGAGGTCTTCCGTTATGACGGCTACGTACGATGCGGATGTTGTTGTAGCGGGTGGCGGTATCATTGGCGCCTCCTTTGCCTGTTTACTGGAACAGGCTGGTCTCACAGTTATTTTGCTTGAAGCGGGAATACGTCAGGTCAGTTCATTGAAACAAAAAGACCCGCGTGTATTTGCAATAACGATGGCCTCTGAACAGATATTAAAAAAGGCCGGTGCATGGCGTCGTTTACATGAAGAAGACATTGCTTGTTTCAGAAAGATGCATGTCTGGGATGAGAACGGTTTAGGCGAGGTCAAGTTCGATAGTGCTGCTCTTTGTAAACCAACCATGGGTTACATAATTTCTTACCAGGCCATTGCCGATGCTTTACAGGAAAGAATGCTCGATTCGGAAAACATACGTTGTATCTGGTCAGTATCACCGGCGTTCATCAAAGAGGAAGAAAAAGCCATCATGATTGGGACTGAAGATGGTTTAATTTATAGAACGAGGCTGGTTGTAGCTGCTGATGGCAATAATTCAAAATTAAGAAAACTGGCCAATATTGACTATATTAAACATGACTATAATCAATCAGCACTGGCCTGTATCGTTACCACTGAATATCCGCATGATGAAATGGCACGCCAACGTTTTTTGAAACGCGGTCCGTTGGCATTTTTGCCAATGAAGGATCCACATCAATCTGCCATTGTCTGGTCAACCAGTCCTGACCATGCACAACGTTTGCATGATATGGATGAAAAGGCATTTCGTTGTGAACTGGCAGAGTCGTTTGGTAATGAGTTAGGGGAAATAAAAACCAATACAAAGCGTGTTGTGTTTCCGCTAAGTCGGGCACAAGCCAGCCAATATACCAAATCGAGGATTGCCCTTATCGGTGATAGTGCTCATAGTATCCATCCTTTGGCAGGTCTGGGGGCAAACATCGGATTACTTGATGCTGCTGCATTGGCAGAGATTGTGATTGATACTTGTCAACGGGGTCGTGATCCGGGTCGCTTGCAGGTCTTACGCCGTTATGAACGTTGGCGTAAAGGCGAGAACAAAAATGTAATGTACTTGATGGACGGGTTTAAACATCTTTTTGAAAATCAGCACCAGGCTGTACAGTGGATACGCAATTTTGGTCTGGATATGGTTGATAGCCTGCCTGTAGTTAAGCATTCCATTATGAAACGGGCGATGGGGTTAACCGGTGACCTCCCTCAATTTGCACGTAATTCATAAAAATGCACTTTTTTGTTCGTCTCATCCCTGAGACTCACCCCTTTGGGGTTAACACTCAAAACCGCTCCCGGCGATTTTGTCGCGATCTTTTTAGTACGTACTCGAATCCTCATGTATTCTCATATACACTCCGGTTCTCGGCTTTGGCATCCTGCGTCGCTCTACCTCCTACATCCATGTAGTCGTGTGCGTGGGTTTTCCATAGTTAAAACGATTACTATTTTTAAGTAGCTATTTTTAAAATTAATAGAAAGAATATTTTCAGGACGTAGTAACTACATGTCGGACAATTTCACGCCAGAAACCAGTAATTTTATCCGTAAAATTATTGATGAAGATTTAAAGAACAATAAAAACGATGGTCGCGTGCATACGCGTTTTCCCCCGGAACCCAATGGTTATTTACATATCGGCCATGCCAAATCAATCTGTTTAAATTTTGGATTGGCAGAAGACTATGCTGGGGGTAAATGTAACCTTCGCTTTGATGACACCAATCCGGAAAAAGAAGATACCGAATACACGGATGCCATTATGGCAGATGTTAAGTGGCTTGGTTTTGATTGGGAAGACAGACTCTATTTTGCTTCTGATTATTACGAGCAGTTTTATGAATTTGCTAAACAATTAATTCAAGACGGTAAGGCGTATGTGGATGACTTAAGTGTGGATCAAATGCGCGCGTTGCGTGGCACCTTGACTGAACCGGGCAAACCCAGTCCAAATCGTGAACGTAGTATTGATGAAAACCTGGACTTGTTTGAACGCATGCGTGCAGGTGAATTTGATGAAGGTACGCATATATTGCGTGCCAGGATAGATATGGCTTCGCCCAATATGAATATGCGTGATCCTGCTATATACCGAATTAAAAAAACAGTACACCATAAGACAGGTGATACATGGTGTATCTATCCCATGTACGAT
Source organism: Gammaproteobacteria bacterium (assembly GCA_050302115.1). Lineage (GTDB taxonomy): Bacteria > Pseudomonadota > Gammaproteobacteria > Eutrophobiales > Eutrophobiaceae > JBNLAL01. The sequence goes on from JBNLAL010000027.1 coordinate 7,221, forward strand.
TACGCACATTGTATTTCTGATGCACTGGAAGGGATTACACATTCTTTATGTACCTTGGAGTTTGAAGATCATCGTCCGCTTTATGACTGGTTCCTTGATCAATTATCTGTGCCATGTCACCCACAACAGATCGAGTTTGCGCGTTTAAACCTGGATTACACGGTAACCAGTAAACGTAAATTAAATGAACTGGTGACGGGCAAGCATGTGTCCGGTTGGGATGACCCACGTATGCCTACGATCGTTGGTATGCGGCGCCGAGGTTATACGCCTGAAGCATTACGTGACTTTTGTGAACGTATTGGCTTAACCAAAAGTGATACTTCGATTGATATGGGTGTGCTGGAAAACTGCGTGAGGGAAGATCTGGATAAAAGTACTCGCCGGGTAATGGGCGTGTTGAACCCATTGAAGGTTGTGATTGAAAATTATCCGGAAGGACAGGTTGAACAATTAAATGCGCCTTTTCATCCCAATGACCCTGCTATGGGTAGTCGAGACGTGCCGTTTTCAAAGGTCATCTACATTGAACAGGATGACTTTATGGAAGATCCGCCGAAAAAGTTTTTCCGATTAGGACTGGGCAGGGAAGTACGATTACGTTATGCATATTTTATTACCTGTACGGAAGTCATAAAGAATGACGCAGGAGAGGTTATTGAATTACGTTGTACTTATGATCCGGAAACCAGGGGCGGAAATGCTCCCGATGGCAGAAAGGTGAAAGGCACGATTCATTGGGTGTCTGCAGAGCATGCTATGCAAACAGAAGTGCGTGTTTATGATCGTTTGTTTACTGATCCAAAACCTGACAGCAAGCGGCATGAAAAAGACTGGAAGGATTTTCTTAACCCTGAGTCCATGATTGATTTAAAAGAAGCACGCCTTGAACCTTACCTTGCCGATGTACAAAAAGAAGAACGGTTTCAGTTTGAACGATTGGGTTATTTTTGTGTAGATAATAAGGATGAGTATGAAGGTAAACCTGTATTCAATCGAACGGTGACTTTGCGCGATACATGGGCAAAGGTTAAAGGTAAATAACTTAACGTCGCTTGATTTCTTTACCATTAAATATTTCTTCAATCTCTAAGCGAATAAATTCTTCAATCTTTTCCTGTTCTTCTTCAGGCAGGTCATTTTTGTCCAACTTAAACAGGTATTCGTTAAGATCAAAGTCTTTTAACATCATCTTGGTGTGAAACAGGTTTTCCTGATAGATGTTTACATCCAGCATCTGGTATAAATCCAGAATATTGTCATCGATAAAGTTTTGAATCGAATTGATCTCGTGATCTATAAAATATTTTGTGCCAGAGGTATCACGCGTAAAGCCCCGTACACGATAATCCATAATGACGATATCCGATTCGAAACTGTGAATCAGAAAATTTAATGCTTTCAAGGGAGAAATCATGCCACAGGTGCTAACATCGATATCGGCACGGAAAGTACATATCCCTTCAGCAGGATGTGTCTCTGGATAGGTGTGCACTGTCAGGTGGCTCTTGTCCAAATGAGCAACCAGGGACTCTGGCGTCGGGCCTGGTGTTTCACTATTGGTCACACCAGTCAGTGCAGGTACTTCTTCAGAAATTAGAAGTGTCACACTGGCACCTAAAGGATCGTAATCTGCTTTGGCGACGTTCAGGATGTTGGCCCCGATAATGCTGGCGACATCCTCGAGTATCTGGGTCAAACGATCGGAATTGTATTCCTCATCGATGTAATCCATATATTCTTTAATCTCGGCATCAGACAGCGCATATGAGACGTCGTATATATTAAAGCTCAGCGTCTTGGTCAGATTATTAAATCCAAAAAGCCGGATTTTTTCCTGTTTATCAGTCATTCAGAATTAATCAAGTTAGTACAAGATCGGCGACATTACACTAGCATGCGAAAGCTGACAATAGCCGAATGTAGTCTAGTATGGGAGAATAGGCATTTATCAGCAGGACAGAATTTCCAACCATTATGCAAAGCAATTCAGACACCCTTTATCGTTCTCACCTGAAAAGTTTACCGTTGATTAATAATGGTAAAGTCAGGGATATTTATGATGTTGATGACAAGCATATGTTGATTGTCACCAGTGACCGACTTTCGGCATTTGACGTTATTTTACCGGACCCTATTCCGGACAAGGGGCGCGTATTAACAGAAGTTTCCAATTTCTGGTTTGATAAGTTTAAAGATATTATTCCGAATCACCTAACCGACATCCCGCTTGGCGATGTTATTACTGATCCGGAAGAACTGGAAACACTACAAGGGCGTGCCATTGTCGTGCGTAAACTCAAGGCATTACCTGTTGAGGCAGTTGCACGCGGTTATTTAATTGGTTCCGGTTGGAAAGATTATCAGACTACACAATCCGTTTGCGGGATCAAACTCCCCGCTGGTTTGCAACAGGCAGAAAAATTACCTGAGCCCATTTTCACACCTGCGACCAAAGCAGAAATAGGCGAGCATGATGAAAATATCGACTTTGCAAAAACGGTAGCATTAATTGGTCAGGAACTTGCTGAACAGGTACGCGATGTTACCTTGAATATTTACGGTCAAGCCGTCGATTATGCATTAAGTCGCGGTATCATTATTGCCGATACCAAATTTGAATTCGGGCTCGACGAAAACAATGATCTTGTTCTCATTGATGAGGTTTTAACACCGGACTCTTCCCGTTTTTGGCCAGCTGATTCATATCAGCTTGGTATTAGTCCGCCGAGTTTTGATAAACAATATATTCGGGATTATCTGGAAACACTGGATTGGGATAAAACAGCTCCTGGACCAAGATTACCGGAAGAGGTTATTAACAACACTTCGGCAAAGTATAAGGAAGCCAGAGATAAACTGATCAAGTAATACGCATGAGGTTTATATGCAAGAAATAAAAAAACTGATTGATGGTTATCAACGTTTCCATCAGAAATATTTTGAAGAACAACCGGAGATATATAATAGCCTTTTTGAAGAAGGACAATCCCCCAAATTTCTTGTGATTTCCTGTTGCGACTCACGAGTCCATCCTGCACAGGTTATGGATACTATACCGGGTGATATTTTCGTTATACGAAACGTGGCAAACCTCGTACCGGTTAACGAAGTTGATGGTAAGTCTCACGGTACCAGTGCAGCAATGGAGTTCGCGGTAAAACACCTCAATGTTAAACATATTATTGTATTTGGTCATAGCCAGTGTGGTGGAATTAAAAGCCTGATGGAAGGGGACCATCTTGGACATGATTATGGCTTTATCGATCCCTGGATGAAAATTGCCAAACCTGCACGTGATAAAGTATTGAGTGAACATGCTGACAAGGAATTTTCTGAGCAATGTACACTTTGTGAAAAGGCATCAATTGATATTTCACTGAATAACCTTATGACATTCCCATGGATAAAAGAACGTTTTGATACCGGAAAAATATTCATGCATGGCTGGTATTTTGATATTGGCACCGGCTGTCTGTTAGGAAAAAATGGTGATGAGTTTGTACCTTTGGAAACATTGAAAATTGAAGGTTAATACGTGATATATTTTTCATGGCTATTTAAATTAGAGGAGCATCTAAAAAATGCCGTCTCTCGCTATAGTTCCAAACGTTTTTTCTGCAGAAGAATGTAAGGTAATTATTGAACAGGGAAAAAGTTTATCAGTTCAAAAAGCTAATTTAGATGAGGCAGACAATACATTGCTGGATGAAAGTTATAGAAATGGAAAAATAACTTTATTTTCGCCGGATAATGAGCAGCATGCATGGATTTATGAAAAAAGTACGCAGGTATTCAGATCTATTAATGAACAGTTTTGGAAGTTTGAGCTGGATGGGGA
>JBNLAL010000028.1:0-10750 GCA_050302115.1 Gammaproteobacteria bacterium
TAACAACATGTGATTTAGGGATGAATTCCATTATCTTTTCATCGGTACTACTGTCACCGCCATACATCTCTACACCAAAACGTGAGTTATATTCAGAAGCATATTCTGTAGCTACTTTGGTGCCACGGCGACTGGTCAAATACACTTCAGCACCACAATTTGCAGCAAGTATACCGGCGCAGACCCCAACGGGACCAGTACCCCCTATAATGTCGATACGCTTACCTTCAAAGCTCTCCCCGGTTTTGTTTTTTAACCAGACTTCAACACAAGCCATTAACGCGGCAGCGGTAGTAATAGCACCACTCGGGTCAGCAAAGACGGAAACTTCAAAAGGCGGCACCATTGCAGATTTGGCACGGTTTAACATATCAATGGCGAGCCCAAACTCTCTCCCACCAATAAAGATACCGGTTCGTTTAACCCCTTTTTTTCCTCGCGAAAAGATGGTGTCCTGGGTTAATGCATGGATATCGTCCAGGGCCACTTCTGAATAAGGAATAACACCATCAAATTCTGCTTCATAAGCCATATTTACATCAAAAGGACTGACATTTTTTGTTGGGTTAAACATGTGTAATAAATACGGATCTTTCATTTCACTATTTTTCCTGATTTTGTTATTGATTCATTAATTTCTATTTCCCTGTTTTCCATACTGGGTTTTGTTTTACTCACCACGATTTCAGCCTCGTTATTGCATGCCTGACTCATAATAAAGCGTAATCTTTGTTCATTTTTCCAGCTATTGCGCACTTTCTTTAATGCCTGGAAAGCACTGGTTTCGTTTGGAAAGAATGCAAAACCGGTTGGTCCCCATGAGCTTTGTCCAAAACCGGTGGCACCAGCATGCTCCAGTTCTTCGAGCACGGGTCTCAAAAAAGGCGAAGTATAACGACCCCCCTGTGCTTGTGCGAAATAATCGCCAACAATATTTTGAATTCGGGTAATCGCTTCTCCAAATCGTATGCAATCATTTTCAGAAATTGCAGGTAGTGCCTGCATCATTGTTAAACGACAGAGGAGTCCTGTCGTTTCTTCATCCATCGGGGGCAATGTATTAAAAGCACGTCGCTCCGGCACACCGTTCATCCCTTCTGTACCCTCATCAAATATCAATACAACCCGCCAATGTTCGGGGAAATCCATATGGCTAATTGCCGGAGGAATTTCAGTATTTTTACCTCTGCCAGCATCAACTATGAAGCCACCTTGCATAAATGTTCCTATCCCGATTCCTGACCTTGAACCACGGTGCAGTATTGCGGCAAGGTTTGATGGCTCGATCGATAAATCGTAAAGCCGAGTTATAGCCATTGCGACTGCTAAAGAAAGCTGTGTACCGGAACCTAATCCGGCATGCTCAGGAATCGCTGATTTTATCTCCATCTTTACACCGCCATTAATGCCAAAATGAGACAAGGTCTGCTCAGCAAAATCCGTTGCCCGCTCTGACGAAGGACCAACGATGTCAATATCGTCGGCATATTCAGCAAGCAAGACTGTCTCAATGCCAGAAATCGAGAGCCCAAGACTGCCAAACTTCCGGCCCAAACCGCCATGCATATCGAGAAAACCCAAATGTAAACGTGCTGGCGCCTTTACGCTGACATAAGGATAATCTGAGTTTGTTTGATTGTTATCCATCGATGTGTAGAAAATATTACTCTTTTTAGCGGAATTGCTTAAAACGGCTAATCATACTGCATGTTACGGCTAAGACATAGCATCTAACAAATTGCTTATCCTTTATTTTTTCCTATACGGTGTTCTTATTTCCGTCCGCGGACTATAATCGAAACTAATATTTTTTAGCTTTTGTTTTGTATAGCCCAAATGGGCTGATCCGATAAATTTGTGAACAATTTAGAACGGAGAACATCTTAAAGTGAAAATGATCCTTATCCCCGGCCGTTCCAGTAAACAAGGCACCTCCCTGAATCAGGGAAAATTGAAAGATGAATATAAGGAAGTTACCTCTACTTTAGAAATGAATCCGGACGATATGATCAAACTGAAACTGGTTGATGGTGATACTGTTCGTTTAAAAAATGAAATTGGTGAGACCACTGTTAAATGTATAGGGAAAAAACAGGAAGATTTACCTGCAGGGGTACTGTTCATCCCTTATGGCCCTCCCTCCAGTCAGTTAATGGGCAGTGACACAGCAGGAAGTGGCATGCCCTTATCAAAACACATGGAAGTTGAAATTGAGAAAGTTGGTACATAGCTGCATACTATAGAGGTGCCGCTAATGGCGAGGTGAACGAAATGAGCGAAAATACGCGGATTATCGAAAACGCCACATGCACTTTTTGTGGGTGTGTCTGTGATGACATGCAACTCCATGTCGATTTGGATGAAAAACGCATCACCAAGGCAAAAAATGCCTGCGTACTGGGTCGTGCATGGTTTGCTGAACACACGATTGAAGAAGATGCTCCCAAAGCCATGATAGATGGCAAAGAGGTTTCCGTCGAAGAAGCTATTGAGGAAGCCGCTCAAACCCTTGCCAACGCTAAATTTCCCATTACCTACGGTCTCAGTGATTCGACTTGCGAAGCGCAACGACAGGCAGTAGCTATATCTGACATAATCCGCGGGAACATCGACACAACAACTTCCGTCTGCCATGGTCCAACCGGCCTCGCCTTCCAGAATGTAGGAGAGAGTACGAGTACGCTGGGAGAAGTCAAAAATCGTGCAGACCTGGTCATTTATTGGGGTGGAAACCCGGCAGAATCGCATCCGCGTCATTTTGGACGTTATGCAGTGACTCCAAAAGGCATGTTCACACCAGGAGGGAAAAAAGACCGTACGGTGGTTCTGGTTGATGTAAGAAAAACCAAAAGTGCGCCGGTAGCCGATATCTTTATTCAACCTAAACCCGGAAAAGATTTTGAAATTCTGTGGTCACTCCGCGCTCTTGTTAAAGGTAAAAAAATCTCAAAGGATATTGAAGAGGAAACCGGAGTCTCTCTGGAAACCCTTGAGGATCTGGCAGAAAAAATGAAAAACTGCCGTTTTGGTGTTGTATTTTTTGGTATGGGGCTAACCATGACTCGTGGTCGTCACTTTAATTCCGGTGCCCTGCTGGCATTGGCGACTGACTTAAATGAATTTACGCATTTTGTAGTTAAACCGGCACGTGGACATGGTAACGTTACCGGTGCCGATCATGTTGTTTCATGGCAAACCGGTTACCCTTTTGGTGTTAATTTTAGCCGCGGTTACCCTCGCTTTAACCCTGGAGAGTTTACTACCGTGGATACCTTATCAAATGGCCATGCTGACGCGGCATTAATCATTGCCAGTGATCCGGCTTCAAATTTTCCAAAAAAGGCTATTGAACACTTAAAAAGTATTCCTGTTGTTTCATTAGATACCAAACAAACCGAAACCAGTAAAGATGCGCATGTTGCGTTTCGCACTGCAACATACGGTATCAACACGACAGGCACTGTATACAGAATGGACGATGTCCCAATTACATTAAGACCTGCATTTGAATCACCTTTCCCCGATGATGAATCGATCCTGAAAGGTATTCGTAAACGTGTTCAGGAATTAATGCTTGCAAAATATCAGGCACATGGTGCAAGCGGCGAGGCAAAAGTGGCGGCAAACAGACCACTTTAGTTTTAATTTTTGTGTGAACGTGGTAATTTTTTATAGAATTTATATAAAACGAGACCATTTACGAGAATTACAAACTAATCAAAAAATGGACATGAATACAGGTAGCTAAATATTTAGCAAAGTATTCAACACTTTTTTGATTAGAAAAGTTAATAAACAGTTGTCGTAAAATTACTCATAAAAATATAACGATAATATTTAGGGGTATTTGATGGCAGCTTCAATGCGCATCATCAATGGTCGGGTTTATGACCCATCCAATAATATTGATGGTGAGTTAAAAGAGATATGCATCAAGGATGGCAAGGTCGTTGATACTGTTGATCCTGACGCAACAGTAATTGATGCAAATGGCATGGTAGTCATGCCAGGTGGCGTTGATATCCATTGTCATATAGCTGGACCAAAAGTTAACGCCGCCAGAAAATTACAACCTGAAGATCACCGTCATGATGTTCATCCAGCTACACCTTTCACCCGTTCGGGTACGGGTGGGACTGTCCCGTCCACATTTGCAACCGGTTACCGCTATGCAACTCTGGGTTACACGACAGCAATGGAAGCTGCTGTTACCCCTATCGGTGCAAGACATACACTGGAGGAATTTCACGATACCCCTGTCATCGATAAGGGCTTTTATGTTCTTCTGGCGAACAATATTTTTCTGCAACAATTACTCAAAGAAAAACGTTATGAAGAGTTTGATCAAGCGGTTGCCTGGTGGATTAGTTCCACCAAGGGTTATACCGTCAAACTGGTTAATCCGGGCGGAGATGAACCCTGGAAAGGAAAAAAGAATTCTAATGTCTCTGATATCGATGAACAGACCGATGAAGGTTTGACGCCTCGTCAAATCATCCGGGCCTTTATCGAGTCTGTAAACAAACAAGGGTTTCCACACCCTACTCATATACACTGTAATAATCTTGGCCATAGCGGTAATTACATAACAACATTGGAAACAATGAAAACAGCCGATGATCTTCGTGTTCATCTGGCCCATATTCAGTTTCATAGTTATGGCGGTGAGCTTGGGAAAAACCCGGACTCGAAAGCAAGAGAGATCATCGATTACATTAATGAACACCCAAATGTGACCTGTGATGTCGGACAGGTTATGTTTGGCAAGTCAACCATTATGACGGCTGATGCACCTCTGGCCTATGTCTTAAAAGGTCACAGTAAAGGTAAATGGGTCAACGCAGATACTGAGTGCGAAAGTGGTTGTGGCATTGTTCCGTTTAGTTACCAGGAACATATCTACATGCATGCCTTGCAATGGGCAATTGGACTCGAATTATTCCTGCTTTCAAAAGACCCATGGAGAGTCATGTTATCAACAGACCATCCGAATGGAGGGTCTTTTATGAGTTATCCAAAACTGATCAAACTCTTAATGGACAAAGCATTTCGAAATGAAGAAATGAAACGCGTGAACCAAAAGGCTTTGGATAATTGTTCTTTACGTGAGTTGGAACGTGAATACACATTAAATGAAATCGCCATTATTACCCGTGCTGCACCTGCAAGGGCCTTGGGCTTAAAAAACAAGGGGCATTTGGGTATCGGTGCTGATGCAGACGTGACGATCTATGATGATATGGAAGATAAGGAAAAGATGTTTAATGCTCCTCGTTACGTCATCAAATCCGGACATGCCATTATTGAAAATCATGAATTTAAAACTGATTTCACTGGCAAAGTCTTACATATTGCGCCGGAATATGACAAAAAAATTGAAGAGATTGTTAAACCATTTTTCGAAAGTTATTACTCCATAGAATTTTCCAATTACGCTGTTGATGATCGTTATTTACATGATCATGAAGTTATTGCGACCGGACAGACTTAGAGATGAAGATCAAGTCAACTGAAATTGTCGATACCTTTGCCGAAGCATTCAAGATGTTTGGCAGTCGCATCATTATTACTGCTGAAACAAAGGAATGGGCAATGGCGGCAGCACAATCTATTACCGGTTTTGCAACATCCGTCATCGGATGTAAATGTGAAGCGGGTATTGAAGGTGAGATAGCCGCTGAAGCATCTCCCGATCTACGTCCTGGAGTGAGCGTTCTATTATTTTCCATGGATGCCGCCAGTGTCGGTAAACGTTTAATGGAACGCATTGGCCAATGTGTAATGACTTGTCCAACAACGGCCTGTTATAACGGTCTGGATGAAGGTGATACAGTTGTTGTTGGCGGACAACTTCGTTACTTCGGTGATGGCTTCCAGATAAGCAAAATCCTTGATGACAAAAAAATGTGGCGTATTCCTGTTATGGATGGTGAATTCCTGATCGATGATACGTTTAAAGTTAAAGAATCAGTTGGCGGTGGTAATTTATTGATCCTGGGTAAAGATCAAAAAACCACTTTAAGGGCTGCCAGTGCTGCGACAAAAGCCATGCGTGAACTGAATGATATTATTTTACCCTTCCCAAATGGTGTAGTTCGAAGTGGTAGTAAAGTTGGTTCAAAATATAAATCGCTGATTGCATCCACTAATGATGCCTATTGCCCTACTCTTCGCGGTTCCACCAAAGCAACCGAACTTGATGAGGGTATAAACAGTGTACTCGAAATCGTCATCGACGGTTTGTCACTGGAGTCGGTAGAAAATGCAATGCGTGTTGGTATGTCTGCAGCAGCTAAGCCAGGGATCAAAAAGATATCTGCGGGGAACTACGGCGGAGGACTGGGACAATACCAGATTCAATTACATCAACTGCTTGAGAATGAGGCCTGACATCTATGGCACTGAAACTCAAACTACATACAAAACCCGAAGTACCCCTTGAAGCAGATTGTATTTGCCCGGATAAAATACAATCTCTTAATAACAGCGAAATAGAAAACCTCACTCTATTTCATGGAAATCGCCAGGTTCATTTAGGAGATTTTTTTAAATGTAGTGGTGAATTCGATGGCGAGATTATTGTGGAGGGCGAGTTATCACAGGTTAAACATGTTGGCTCGGCCATGTCTTTTGGAAAAATTATCATCGATGGTGATGCGGGTGTTCATACCGGTGCAACAATGAGTGGGGGCGAAATCCTGATTGAAGGAAATGCAACTGATTGGCTTGGACCCGAAATGTTAGGTGGCAAAATTACTGTCAAAGGTAATGCGGGACACATGGTTGGGAGTGGCTATCGAGGCAGTAGCGTAGGCATGCAAGGTGGCGAAATTATTGTTCACGGCAATGTTAAAAATGAACCTGGACATGTCATGCGTCGAGGTTTAATAGCCATTGGTGGTGATGCCGGGGATTTTACCGGCGTTAATATGCTGGCCGGAACTATTATTGTCCTGGGCGATATTGGTATTCGTACTGGTGCGGGGATGAAGCGTGGTTCAATCATTTGTAAAAATAAAGCTAAGATGATCCCGACTTTTACCTATAGCTGTGAATACCAACCTTCATTTTTAAGGCATTATTTTCAGTACCTGAAAAAATCAGGACTTAATATCGATGACGCTCTCATTGGGGGTAAGTTTGAACGTTGGTGTGGAGATTCCGTTGAACTCAATCGAGGAGAAATTCTTTTATACGCAGGTAAGTAATAAAAATCTAATTTCATCACAAGAGGAATTGCCTGAATAAGGCAGAGGAGGAAACGATGACGACAATCGTAACTGAAAACTGTAAGGGGTGCCGATTTACTGACTGTGTAACAGTGTGTCCTGTTGCGTGCTTTCACTATGATGATGACATGTTATATATCGATCCCGATGTATGTATTGATTGCAGCGCATGTATTCCTGAATGCCCTGTTCAAGCTATTTACGAAGGTGATGACATTCCGGAAGACCAGGAACACTGGATCGAAATTAATGCGGAAAAAGCGCCTGGTTTACCCGTCTGTGAAGAACAAATGGAACCCCTTCCTGGTGCAGAAGAACGTAAAACAGAACTTGGCTTTTAATCTTCGCTCCTCATAAATATACGGTAAAACATCATGGCTAATCTTGGTACAGAAGATAACCCTCTTTTAGTTGCTATCGTCGGTAGTGGCCCCAGTGGATTTTATGCAGCAGAGGCTTTACTAAAATCAGATGTTCACGTGAGAGTAGATGTAATGGAACGTCTCCCCTCTCCTTTTGGGTTGGTTCGAAGCGGTGTTGCTCCTGATCATCAAAAACTAAAACAGGCCATCTCACTTTATGAAAAGATTGCCGATAATCCAGACTTCAACCTTATTGCGAACGTCACAGTAGGTCGAGATATAACTGCTGAAGACCTAAAGAAAACACATCATGCTGTAATTTTTACGTGTGGAGCCGAAACAGACAGAAAATTAGGTGTCCCCGGTGAAGATTTAAAAGGCAGTTACACTGCAACAGAATTTGTTGGCTGGTATAACGGCCACCCCGATTATAGAGATCGTGAATTTGATTTGTCCCACGAAGTTGCCGTTATTATTGGTCAGGGAAATGTAGCTGCTGATGTCAGTCGAATTCTTTCCAAAACAGTCGATGAACTTAAACATACAGACATAGCACAACACGCATTAGACGCCCTAGCCGAAAGTAAAATAAAACAAATCCATGTAATTGGACGGCGCGGGCCTGCACAGGCCAAATTTACCCCTAAGGAATTACGCGAATTCGGAGAACTCTCAGATTGTAATCCCATAGTATTGCAACAGGATCTCGAATTGAATCCTGAAAGCCAACTAGAACTCGAAGAAAAAAGTAATATCGCCAATAAAAAAGTTTATGACCTTTTTTGTGAATATGCCAAGCATGAACCGGATTCCGCAAAATCAAGAAAATGTATTTTCAGTTTTTTATTAAGTCCTATAGAACTAAAAGGCGATGATAAACTTGAAAAACTGATTTTAGAAAAAAACAAACTCAGTGGAGAAGCTTTTAAACAATCGGCCAGGGGAACAGGGGAAACCATAGAACTTGAAGCCGGTATTTTATTTCGCAGTATTGGCTATCATGGTGTGCCTATTTCCGGTGTACCATTTAATGAAAGCTGGGGTACAATACCCAATAATCAGGGACGAATTACAGAGGATGGAAATATCGTCCCGCAATTGTATACTGCGGGATGGATAAAACGCGGCCCGAGTGGCATTATTGGTACTAATCGCGCGTGCAGCGTTGAAACAGTTGATTGCTTGTTACAAGATCTGGACAAACTGGATGATGGCAGCAAGAAATCTGGAGCAAAGGAAATATATTCCATACTTAAGAACAAGCATGTTCGTTATGTAAGTTTTGATGACTGGAAAAAGATTGACGTAAAAGAAATAGAAATAGGTACACCTAAAGGTAAACCTCGTGAGAAATTCACTTACGTGAAAGAAATGCTCGCAGTTATTGATTGACCCCGCAGGAAAAAAACCAAATTTTTTCTGATTCTGTACTACTTTTTCTCTAAAATACACACACTTATTGCCGTTATATGGACGGTTAAAAAGTTTGGCCAATGCAATATAGTTGCGCCATTGCTTAATGAAATAAACTATAATAATTATTTGATTTTAAAGGAATTATCTTGGATAAAATGTCAAAAAACACGCCCGCGGTTACACAAGACGTAATCTGTCCTTTTTGCGGCATATTGTGTGACGACCTGGTTATCCAGAATAATGGGCAACAACTGAAAGTACTTGAGAATGGTTGTCCAAAATCAATTGCAGCCTTTGAGAATGAATTACCTGAAACAACACCCAAAATTAAAGGCAAAAAGGTTTCATTAGAAGAGGCAATTGAAGCAACCAGCAAAATCCTGAAAAAATCACACACCCCTTTAATTGCCGGACTGGGTTCCGATGCCGGTGGTATTAGACAAATAATGCATATCGCTGACAAAACCGGCGCAGTTGTTGATCATATGCACAGTAATGCTCTGATCAGAAATACCCTGGTGTTACAGGATCTGGGTTGGATCATGACCACAATGGCGGAAATTAAAAACCGGGCGGACCTGATTATCTTTGCCGGAACAGATGCAACAAATTTTCCCCGTTTTTTTGATCGTGTAGTCTGGAATAAACATTCAATGTTCAAACTGAAACCACAGGAGCGGGAAATCGTTTACATAGGTGACACACTCAATACCAACCCCGGAATTAGTCCAGATGGAAAACGTCCGACTGTTTTGAAATGCAAAACTGAACAAATTGGTGAAATCATTACTACTTTACATGGCATGATTGCCGGTAATACGCTGGATGTGAAAGAGGTGTCCGGAATAAAAGTCAAAACGCTGCAAGATCTTGCTGAAAGAATGAAAACCGCGAAATATGGTGTCATCGTCTGGTCTCCTGGCGATCTGGATATTCCTCATGCAGATTTGACGATTCAAAATTTTGGTGAAATTGTAAAATACTTAACACGTATAACGCGCTTTGCAGGTTTTTCATTAGCGGGAAATGATGGTGCCACTACGGCTAACAGTGTTTGTGCATGGCAAAGTGGTTTTCCTTTACGGGTTAATTTTAACAAAGGCTATCCAGATTACGATGCACATCGTTATTCAACCCGTCATGTTCTAAAAAATAAGGAAGTGGATGCTTTGTTATGGGTATCCAGTTTTAGTTCAAATATTAATCCGCCACGAGCCTCTATACCGACCATCGTGTTGGCAACGCCAGAGACAAAATTAAATTTTAGACCTGATGTGTTTATTCCTGTTTCAACACCAGGTGTGGATCACACTGGACAATTATTTCGAACCGACAGTGTTGTTGCCTTACCTTTAAAAAAGGTAAGGCAATCACCTTATGCCAGTGTCAATACAATCTTAAAACAAGTTGTAGAAAGGATTTAACGTAAACACATGTATATAAAGTTAACAAACGGTATCGTCTATGACCCTGTTCACGGTATTAACGGTGAACACCGAGATATCTATATCCACAATGGCCGTATAACACGCAAACCATCCAGCAATGCCAGGATATGCAAGACCTATGATCTGAAAGGCAAAATCATTATGGCAGGGGCTATTGATATTCATACACATATTGGTGGTGGCAAGGTCAATATCGCTCGTATGATGTTACCTGAAGATCATCAATCTGATCTTGTTGAAAGAACGGCACTTACACGATCGGGTTGTGGTTATGCAGCTCCATCTACTTTAACCG
>JBNLAL010000029.1:0-3437 GCA_050302115.1 Gammaproteobacteria bacterium
CCAGAATCAATTTTTTCCAATAAGGCTTGCATATAATCGAGTCGATGAAGCGCATTATCCATTTCCAATAATGCCTGCTTGGCCGATGTTTCAAAAGGAAGAACTTCTGCCAATCTTTCACTGACCCAATTTGCATCTTCGTAGCGCTCTTCATCAGATGCAAACTGAAGCTCATATCGATCAGCAATCTCTTTTAATAAATCAGAAAATCCTTGATAGGAGTCAGGCATTGGATCGTCATCGTCATCCAACCATGTAATTTCTGCCACACAAAGATTGTCAGCTTGAATCTCAAAACTTTCGACCCGGAATCTTCTTTCGCCACGTACTGTTATTCCCAGTAATCCATCCAGCATCTGGTCCCAGTCAATAATTTTTGCATAGGTTCCCATAGGGAAAAATTCAGCTGGAGTGCCCGCTTCTTGCCCATTTTTTATTAGACACACACCGAAACCCGTATCAGTTTGTAAGCATTTGCTTACCATATCCAGGTAACGTGGTTCAAAAAGCCGTAACTGAAGCTCGCCTTCAGGAAATAAAACTGTATTCAACGGAAAGAGTGCAATTTTCATAGTCAACCCAAGATCCCGATTAATTTTTGATGGATGCCTCCGAAACCACCATTACTCATAATTACGATATGATCACCACTCCTTGAGTCTTCTTTAATTTTAGCAATTATTTCCTCTATATCAGTGAAGACCTGACAACGATCGCCAAGTTCACGCATATGAGCGGCAATATCCCAATCAATATTATCTGCTTGAAAAATAAGTGTTTTATCTGCTTCCAACAGAGATTTAGCCAACGTATCGGCATGCACCCCCATTTTCATAGTATTTGAACGAGGCTCCATAATTGCAACAATGCGTGAGTCTCCCGCATGTTGACGTAAGGCCTTTAATGTCTTCTCAATGGCCGTTGGATGATGTGCAAAATCGTCATAAAGTCGAATGCCGTTAGCATCATAAATACATTCCAGCCTACGCTTCACTGATTTAAATTCAGCCAAGGCTTGGCAGGCTGTTTCAACCGGAATTCCAATATGATCAGCGGCAATTATCGCAGCAAGCCCATTATTTGCATTATGCTCGCCAAGTAAGGACCAACTAACTTGTCCAACTTTTTTGCCTCTATGCAGAATACAAAATTGGCTAAAATCCTTATTCGACTCTGATATAGCCCATTCTGAATGGGAATTAGCAAAACCCACCTTTTCTGACCAACAGCCCATGTCCAGGACATTTTTTATCTCGCTGTCTGTTTCCGGGTAAATTACTCTGCATTTTTCAGGCAAAATTCGCATCAAATGATGAAATTCGCGTCTTATAGCTGCAATATCATGAAAGATATCGGCATGATCGAACTCAATGTTATTGATTATCAGTGTTGTCGGATGATAGTGGATAAATTTGGATCGTTTGTCCGAAAAAGCAGTGTCATATTCATCCGCCTCAATAACAAAATATTCTGATTCAGTGTAACGTGCAGATATTCCAAAGTTTTCAGCGACACCACCTATTAAAAATCCGGGATTTTTTCCAGCAAACTCCAGTATCCACGTCAAAATCGTCGTTGTCGTAGTTTTGCCATGGGTTCCGGATACCGCCAAGACATGTTTATCTTTTAATACATGATGATAGAGCCATTCCGGACCAGATGTATACGGGAGTTGCTCATTTAGGACGTATTCAAGAGCCGGATTACCTCGTGAAATAGTGTTGCCGATAATGACAATGTCAGGTGCAGGCTGTAAATGTTCTTGTTTATAACCGACGGAGAGTTCTATGCCATGCTGTTTGAGTTGATCACTCATGGGCGGATAAACATTTTGATCAGAACCCGTAACCTTATACCCCATGGCGCGCGCAATCTGGGCTATCCCACCCATAAATGTTCCACAAATACCCAGTATATGAATATGCATTTATGTCCCTTCAACAGGCATGATTGCCGCAGTAAAACTAAAAATGATCCAGATATAGACGATAGCGAAAATGATGCCCGACAGCATGGTAACTTCCAGGGCATTCCTTAATATATGGGCCATAATAATTACGTTCCAACAAGCCAGTCCGGCTAATATCAATAAACCCATGCCATAAACAGGATTATTTGCTTCGGAAGCCCCATTCATGCTGAGTAGAATATAGATAGGTAATGCAAACAAACTTAATATGATACCTGTTCCTGATAAGGCAGTGACTGTCTGAACCCACCGTTCAGTTTTAGAACGAATTTGTAACAACGCCATAGTAAACGCCATAATCAACACCACCTCTAACAAACCAGATAATATGGCCCGCTCAATCGAATCAGATAACATCACCAGCAATATCGATAACAAACCATAAAAAAACAGACTTAGGCTTAACAAATTTTTTGAAGCAGGGATGTCCTGGGGTCCTTTACGAAGACGACATATATCAAAAAAAGCCATAAACAGGACTTTTGTGGCTAGTAACATAAGAAATAAACTCTATAACTATTCTGGTTTTGATAAATAGATACTACCGTATCTACTGGAATCTTTGTGATTATTTGTGTGTTATTTATCTGACTAATATTCATAGTTATTAACTATCAAGATTATAAAAATAATCAGTTTTATTTCTATATTTTATATGACTAGAATTACTTCAAGCATAAAAAATACAAATGGAGAATCACCATGAAAATTGATATTGGAATTGCTGAGGATCAACGTGAAAAGATCGCGGAAGGTTTATCACGTTTACTAGCGGATACTTATACACTTTATTTGAAAACACATAACTTTCACTGGAATGTAACCGGGCCCATGTTCTCAACATTACATACCTTGTTTGAAACTCATTATACGGAATTAGCATTAGCTGTTGATGAAATTGCTGAACGTATTCGTGCCCTTGGAGTTAATGCACCAGGATCTTATAAACAGTTTAGTGAACTGTCATCAATTGAAGAAGAAACCGGTAATCCAAACGCAGAAGAAATGATTCGCCAACTGGTAATAGGTCAGGAGACTGTAGTTAAAACTGCACGATCGGTTTTTCCATTAGTGGATGACGCAAATGATGAACCATCAGCGGATTTATTAACACAACGCATGCAGGTACATGAAAAAAATGCATGGATGTTACGAAGCTTGCTAGAAAACTCATAATCTTTATAAAGTGGCTATGAATTAATTCATAGCCACTTTCTTTTCACAATAGAAACAATACACCCTCCGGCGTTTATAGTTTACTCGTAAATTCTTAAGAAATACTTAAGAACTATTTATAACCATAAAAAAATGGTTAATAAAATTCTTTAACCTTATTAATTCAATATTCTGGATTAGAAAATAATTTAATATAAAATAATGCTTACTTGAGATAGATCAAAAGTAGTCGGTAACTAAAAAAATATATTTCAAATAAATAATTAAAATAATTTTAAATTAACTACTTCTT
>JBNLAL010000029.1:3447-10616 GCA_050302115.1 Gammaproteobacteria bacterium
CGCCCTTTAACAAATTTGTGCGATGGATGCTGCTGTGCCGCGATATTGCCACACTTTTGTGGTGTAAAATTAAATTAACTACTTCTTTTTATAGTGGATGAGTTTTTTTAATTAATAAAACACGGAATTATATTGACCACTAGAGTAAATTAATGATGTCACTCAGAACCTATATCGTTTCCATATTTCTTCTATCAAGCATTTATCTTCCCTCAGTGACTGCTGATACATCCGACTATCAATTAGGTCGCGGTTATAAAGTTAACGAAAAATTAATTTTAGGCGGTTATTTTTCTACTGAATATGCAAACAAGAGTAACGAAGAAAGTTTCAACATAGATGATCTGGCTCTACTGTTATATGGCTCATTTTCACCCAAATTTACATATATGGTTGAACTGGAATCCGTTGATTTTTTCAAGACTGATTTTAAAAACGATACATCTCAATCCAATGTAGTTCCAATTGTTGAACGTTTATATCTGGATTACAAACATTCAGACTTTTTATCTATCAGAGCGGGGAAACAAATTACACCTATTGGGTACTGGAATTTACAACCCATTAACGTTCTTAGAGAAACAACATCAAATCCTTTTTTGAGTTTTCGCATGTTTCCCAAATTTTTAAGTGGCCTTGATATTTACGGATATACACCCTTTGATGATGATATGTCCTACCATCTTTTCTTTCAGGGAACCAAGGACATAGATAATGAACGAATAAATATTGATGCAGACAGCCATATTGGATTTTCACTGGAAAAATATTTTGATAATGATTGGCAAACAGGCGGAAGCATTGGTCGGTTTACTGAAGTTAACGACAATGAAACCTACTATGTACAAATCAATTCAAGGCTGGATAAATATAATTACTCATTAATTACTGAAGCTATTTTTGACTACACAAAACCAGGCACCGGGAAATCTGAAAAATCACAAGCTTTCTATATACAGGGTGAATATCGTCTCAACCCAAAGCACGCCTTAATAGGAAGGCTTGAATATTTCCATAATGATGAACAAAAACAAAAAGAACGTATAGGAATTCTGGGATATAGCTATCGTCCAGTTTATCCAGTTTCATTCAAGATTGAATATCAATGGCATGCTGACACAGACAGTGACGGCATACTTACCTCATTTTCCGTATTATTCTGATGCGTATTTTGATATTTCTACTGATAATACAAATATCCTCTGCTTATGCAGCAGATTTTGCCGTTGTCGTTTCAAAAAGCAGTTCTATTGAAGCTATGGGTTCAAGAAAAGTAAAAGATATTTTTCTGAAAAAACGTAATTTCAACAGTAACGAAAAACTTTTACCCGTAAATGTATTAGGAGATAAGCTGGTCAGGAAACAATTCGAAGAAAAAATTCTAAAAATGGAACGTGAGGAGCTGAATCGTTACTGGGTACAAAACCATTTTCAGGGTATTACTCCTCCTATAACACAAGCCTCCCTGGATTCAGTTAAAAAATTTATTGAAAAAGTCGATGGTGCCATTGGTTATTTACCTCTGGATATGGTCGACAGTGAGTTAAAAGTAGTCTATGAGTTTTAAGCTCAAAACAATCCTTTTATTGATCTCGTTGAGTCTTGCCCCGTATGTAATTACCATGTTTTTTTTGGGTAATGCTTATCGCAACGATTTCGAAAAACGTATTCGCGATAATATGGAATATCAGCTTGGTGTTACCATTGATCGACTGGATCAAAATTTACAAGCACTGGAAAAGGACCTTAAATTCATCACCTCTCTGGATATCATGAATGATATTTTAACCGGTGATCTCGATAAAAGAATATCTACTCTTTTGACATCGAAAAAACAGGATTTACAACTGGTCGGAGATATTGACGTCACGGACAATAACCAGAACATCATTGCATCAAGTGATATCAACCGAATTGGTTTATCGGGTACAGATGTAGGTTTCATGGAAATACCTGTTTTTTCTACCTTTGACCAGAGCAAAATTGGAAAATTAATACTTAAGTATGATTTGGTTAACCTTAGTCGTTTTTTTGCCGATGAAGAACATTTAAAATATTCACTTTATGTTGAAGGACAAAAATCTTCACGAAAAGGACATTTCAATAACAGCCTGATTGTGCAGCGTTCTCTTAAAAATTTTCCCAAAATATCAATTATCCTGGAACAGAACGAAGATTTTGCATTTTCGATTTTAGATGATTTTAAACGTAGTTTTTACTTTGCCTTGATTATTGGCATATTCATAATTGCAAGTATCGCTTTTTTAGTTGCTAACTATATAGTCCATCCTATTTTATTACTGTCGACAACAGCTGAATCTATAACCAGAACGCAGGATTACAGTCAACGCGTCAAAATGGAAAGAGGTGATGAAATAGGAAGGCTTTCTAATGCTTTTAATTTAATGATTAGTGGCATGCAGGAAATGATCGAAAAACTCAAGGAAGAAAGCGAAAACAAACTAAAATTAATGCAGGAAAAAAGCAGAGCCGAAATGCTGCAAAACCTGTCAAACAAATTATCAAAGTATCTCTCCCCGCAGATCTTTGAATCCATATTTTCCGGTGAAAAAGATGTCACATTGACCTCTGCCAGAAAGAAGCTAACTGTATTTTTCTCTGATATTGTGAATTTCACGGGCACCACTGACCAAATGGAGTCAGAAGACCTGACCCAATTACTAAACCAGTACCTGAATGAAATGACTATCATTGCCTTACGTCATGGAGCAACCGTCGACAAATACATTGGAGATGCCGTTATGATTTTTTTTGGTGACCCCAATTCACTTGGCGTAGAACAGGACGCAATAAAATGTGTTGAAATGGCCATTGAAATGCAACAACGGGTACAGACACTACAAGGTGAATGGCGTTCAGCTGGTTACTCCAAACCTTTTTCACTTCGGGTTGGTATACATACCGGTTACTGCACTGTAGGTAATTTTGGTAGTGAAAATCGCATGGACTATACCATTATTGGTTCAACTGTAAACCTTGCTAGCCGAATAGAATCGTCAGCAAAACCGGACACAATATATATCTCAGAAGATACTTATCTATTAGTTAAAAACAATTTTAATTGCAAAGCTGTTTCAAGTGTTACGCCGAAGGGATTTAGCCAACCTGTTCAACTCTACAGTATTGAATTTAATGACGAACAAGAACAACCAATCAATATAGACAATGAAGGTTTTCAACTGAAATATAACCCGGAATATTTAACTAAATCTGATAAGGAAAACCTGAAAGAACAATTGGAAATTATTGTAAAAGAACTTGAAAAATAGAAACTGACTTTAAAAAGTTAGCCATCTAGTTTTATTTCATTAAAACTTTTAACAGTAGTATGCATCGTTGATGCGGTCATACCTTCCCTGGTTAATTGTAACGTATTAATGCCTGACTTTTTAGCTGCATTCAGTTCTTCTTCAATATCAGACAAAAACAAAATATCTTTGGCCTCAACATCAATTTCATTAATAATGTTTTTATAAGCATTGCTCTCCCGTTTATTACCTATACGCGTATCGAAATATCCTGAAAATAAAGGAGTTAAATCTCCTGCCTCACTGTAGCCGAAGATCAACTTTTGCGCTGCAACCGAACCGGATGAAAAAACATAAAGCTTGATACCCTGTTCATGCCATTTTCTTAATGTCGGCGCCACATCCGCATAAACATGACCTTTAAAATCACCTGTTTCATAACCCGCTTTCCAGATCATCCCTTGTAATGCTTTTAAAGGTGTAATCTTTTTATCTTCATCAATCCACTGAATTAATTGCTGACTTATTGCATCGAGATTGTTTTCTATCTTGCCAATACTAACCACTTCATCCAGTAGTATTCGCACCTCAGGATCATCTGCATGTTCTTGAATATACCTGGTTATGTGTTTACGTGCATAAGGAAACAATACGTCGACAACAAAACTTATCGACGTAGTCGTGCCTTCGATATCAGTAAGTACAGCGCGTATCAAGATGTTAGAGAATCAAAGTCAGGAAATTCCTTCGCAATCTCACTCCCTGTAAAATTACCCACCCAACCTTCATCTGTTGTAAAGAAACGAATGCATTGAAAATGTGGTGCCGTTCCCATATCAAACCAGTGCGTAGTATTGGCGGGCACACTGATCAAGTCTCCCTTTTCGCAAAGTACAGCATAGACCTTGCCACCAACATGCAAATAAAAAACACCACTTCCTTCAACAAAAAAACGCACTTCAAAATCGGCATGGGTATGTTCTGCCAAAAACTTTTGACGCATGCTTTCCTTGTCCGGATGGTCAGGATTTAAACCGACCACATCAATAGTCTTAAAACCATATTTTTTGTTTAGTTCTTTTATTGCTTTATCGTAAGCCTGCAACACCTCTTCCTGCGATGCATTTTCAGATAAAGTTTGTTCCGCCTCCCACTTCTCTAACAAGACATCAAGATTACCCAAAACAGAAGCAATCTCATTGAAATCAGTAATCGTTTCACATTGTTCCGGCTGGTTATCCGGATAGATAGTTAATCGGCTCATGGTTTTAAAACTCCTCGCGCTGTTAGTTCACATTTAAACAAGAACTCAAGTGCCTCGACATAGTTTAATGCATCGTTGACAGATTTTCCCCAGATATAAAAACCGTGTCCACGAATTAAATAGGCTGGAATAAAAAAATCATTATTTCCCATATAGGTATCGACACACTTGGACAGTCTCGAAATATCCTGATCATTATCAAAGACAGGAATTATGGCACGGGTTTCATGTGTAGTAATACCGGGAAAGGCCTTTAGCAATTCATAATTCTCCAATACAACTTCCTTATCAACTGAACGTGAAATCAGGGTTGCGTTGGTTGAATGCGCATGTAACACAGCCCCGGCTTCGGGAATACATTTATATATTTGTGTATGTAATGCCGTTTCGGCAGAAGACTTCTTTTCGTCCAAAGATTCTCCCGCAAGATTAATACGCATAATGTCATCAATGGTCATCCTGCCCTTGTGTTTTCCGGAAACAGTAATCGCAATCTCATTATCATTAATACGTGCTGAAAAATTCCCACTGGTTGCCGGTACCATACCCCAGTCATAAAGTATCTTGCCAGCTTCTATCAGTTGTTGTGCGAGATTATTAAAACTCATATTTTCCTTACACTAAATCAGATTTAATTTTTTATATGCGACTTAAGAATGACTGAAAGTCATATTGCTTTAATAATTTAAACTTTTTATTACAATCTAATAAATAAGTTGCTGGCAAGTTGATTCCATTAAACATATTCGCCTTTACTTGCATATAGGCACCGATATTTACAAAGACAATTCTGCTACCAATTTCTAGCTCATTATCAAAAAAATAATCACCAAAAAGATCACCGCTTAGACAACTACAGCCCACCAGTCGATATTCGTATTCACTTTTTTTGAGTGAATTCATAACCAACGGTTGATATTGATACTCAAACACTTCCGGCAGATGATTAATACTTGTATCTAATACGGCAATCTTTTTTTCTTCCTGCTCTATAATATCTATAACCGATGAAACAAGATAACCTGACTTACCGGTCACTGCTTTTCCGGGCTCAATAAAAACTTCAACATTAAACCTCTCTTTTAACCAATGGATAGTTTCTTCCAATAAGGTTAAATCAATGTCTTTATTAAAAAGGTATCCTCCACCCAGATTAATCCATTTCAGATTCGCTTCATAAACAGATATCCCTGACATAACCTTTTCAATACTCTGTTTTAATTCGTCAAATCGAGTTGATTCACAGTTATTGTGAATATGAATACCTTCAATAACACTCCAGTCTAAACGCTGTTCTTCTGTTGCTTTTTCTAATTGATTAAAAGTAATACCCAATTTTGAATTTTCTCTACATGGGTTGTAACGATCATCTTTGACGAATGACAATTCCGGGTTAATTCGTATGCCGCAACTTGCCTTATGACTAATTTGTTTTGCTAACCTTTCCCATTGTGATATTGAATTCAAAGTAACATAGTCGCTTAATTCAATGACTTCACCCCATTCATCATTACGATAACCCGGTGTAGTAATATGAATAGATTGACCCTTATTCAATATCTCCTTCGCCAATTTCAATTCAAATAAGGAACTGCACGAAAAACCGGTAACATAAGGTTTAATAATATTTAACAAACCGGTAATGTTTGCTGATTTAATGGAGTATAAAGATTGGCAACCCGTCCGTTCTTCCAGACTGGCAAGCACATTCAATACTTCAACTATAGCTACCTGGTCATAGACATAGGCGGGTGTCAGTAAATCTCTTTTGTTGAATATTGAATCTTTCATGTTATTGTTGTTCTTATTTTCTGGAATCGAAATGAGGAAATCTGATGAACCATAAAGTTTGTTATTGTCTAGCATCACTACTCTGCCTAATCAGCCTGAATGTTTATGCGGAATATAAAACCACCGGTCAAATGACCAAGGAAGAATATCAGAAGGTCCGTGAAGCGTCAGCTGAATATGATTATTGTGTTAATGAATTCGCCATGACTCAATTACAACAACAGGCTGATCCAAGGGTTATTGCCGATCACGCCATGAAAGAATGCGCATCCGTGTTGGAAGAACTTTATAATTTCCTCTTAGTCGGTAATTACGACCCTGAACCTACGAAACAGTTTGTAAGCAGTATCAGTAATCGTTCGGCAAATAAATTACTATCGAATTTAATGGTTTATATGGCTGCACAAAAACAACAACCACAACAATAGCTAAAATAAGCGGGAATCACGTCCAAAATTAGGCATGATAAACGGCGCTAACTGTTTTAGCGCTTGTTCATAAACATTTCGCTTGAAAGAAACCACTTCCTCAACAGGTTGCCAGAAATCAACCCACTTCCAATGATCAAATTCGGGCTGTTGTGAATGTTCCAGATTAACGTAGCTTTCATCTACCAGAAGTTTTAGCAAATACCAGATTTGCTTCTGGCCAATACAAAGTGGGAGAGTATCATATCGGATAAAACGTTTGGGTAACCAATACCTTAACCAATCATCCGTAGAGCCAATAACTTCGACATGTTCCGGTTCCAGACCGGTTTCTTCCTTAAGTTCACGATACATTGCAGATTCAGGCGTTTCATCTTTCTTTATGCCACCTTGTGGAAATTGCCAGGCATTCATACC
>JBNLAL010000030.1:0-10402 GCA_050302115.1 Gammaproteobacteria bacterium
TGCCACTATGGATTATGATTCCATCTCCAAAGCGGGTTCCATGCTGGGTTCAGGTGCCGTGATCGTCATGGACGATACCACCTGTATGGTTAAGGCACTGCAACGTATATCTCGTTTCTATTATTCCGAGTCCTGCGGTCAATGCACACCATGTCGGGAAGGGACCGGTTGGTTATATCGAGTTGTAAAACGTATTGAAGAAGGCAAAGGTGTACAAGACGACCTGGATAAACTTGATGATGTTGCCAGTAAGATTGAAGGTAGAACAATCTGTGCCTTTGGTGATGCAGCAGCCATGCCGGTGAGAAGTTTTGTTAAACAATTCAGAGATGAATTTCAATATCATATCGATCATAAACGTTGCATGGTTGATGGTAGTTCTAATGATTCCGAGGCAGCTTAACAGAAATGTCTGAAGATCAAATAACAATCGAAGTCGATGGGAAGTCATTAAAGGCACACAAAGGTCAGATGTTGATCGAGGTAACCGATGCCAACGACATTTATATTCCTCGTTTTTGTTATCACAATAAATTAAGTATCGCTGCCAATTGCCGCATGTGTCTGGTTGAAGTTGAAAAGGCACCGAAACCATTACCTGCCTGTGCAACGCCGGTCATGGATGGCATGGTGGTTCGTACAAAATCAAAGGCTGCAATTGATGCACAAAAATCTGTAATGGAATTCTTGTTGATCAATCATCCACTGGATTGTCCTATTTGTGATCAGGGTGGTGAATGTGAATTACAGGACCTGGCTATGGGATATGGACGTGACGTTTCCCGTTACCAGGAAAAGAAGCGCGTTGTTAAAGATAAAAACATTGGTCCATTAATCCAGACTGATTTAACACGTTGTATTCACTGCACACGTTGTGTTCGTTTTGGTGAAGAGGTTGCCGGTTTACGCGAAATGGGTGCAACCGGCCGTGGTGAAAATATGACGATCGGCACTTATATTGAAAAGAGTGTGACATCGGAAATGTCAGGTAATGTCATCGATCTCTGTCCTGTTGGTGCATTAACATCAAAACCATTTCGTTATTCTGCTCGCACGTGGGAACTCGTACAGAAAGATGCCATTGCACCGCACGATTCTGTTGGTTCAAATATCCATGTGCATGTTAAAGGTAATAAAGTTAAACGTGTTGTACCGGCTGATAATGAAGCGATCAACGAAGTCTGGCTATCTGATCGCGATCGTTTCAGTTATGAGGCAATCTATAGCGATGACCGTTTACAGTTTCCAATGATAAAGAAAAATGGAAATTGGGAAGAGGTCGATTGGGAAACAGCCTTAAATGAAGTAAAAGTAAAACTGCAAGAGATTATAGATTCTGAAAATGTGCAAAATGTAGGTGCTTTGGCATCACCATCATCTACCGTTGAAGAACTTTATCTTTTGCAAAAGTTTATGCGTGGACTGGGCACACATAATATTGATACCCGTTTAAAACAGACTGATTTTTCTGACCAGGGAGTTGCACCATCATTTCCATGGTTGGGTGTTTCGATAAAAGAACTTGAGACACTGGATTCCATTTTATTAATAGGTAGTAATGTTCGTAAGGACCAACCGATTATTAATCATCGACTACGTAAAGCTGTATTGCATGGTGCAAGTATGATGGTAATCAATGCTGTTGATTATGACTTTAATTATCCAGTAACAACAAAAAGAATTGTTGCACCCACACAGATAACGAATGAATTGGCGTCTATATTAAAAGTATTGGTTGAATCGAGCGGCGCTCATGTTGACGAACAAATAAAATCGGTTATTCAGGATGTCGATTGCACTGATATCCATCGTGATATTGCCGACAAACTAACAGATGCCAATAACGGTCTGGTTCTATTGGGCAATCTGGCAAATGCGCATCCTCAGTTTTCCGTCATTCGAGCACTGGCAGGAGCAATTGCAAAAATAAGTGGCGTCAGTTTTGGTTATCTCACTGAGGGTTCAAACATGTCAGGGTGTTGGTTAGCCGGTGCTATTCCACATCGACTTGCTGGTGGTGAAAATGACACTTTCCAGGGTATGAACATCAATGAAATGTTTGAATCACCATTAACTACATATGTGTTAATGAATGTGGAACCGGAACTGGATTGTTGGAATAGTCTTGTCGCAAGGAATGCAATGAAGAATGCAGAACTGGTCATTTCATTAACCAGCTATCGTAGTGCAGAGATGGAAGATTATGCACATATCATGTTACCGGTGTCAGTCTTTACTGAAACATCAGGAACTTATATTAATAACGAAGGAACTGCACAAGGTTTTGCGGGGGCTGTCGCGCCAGTAGGTGAAGCAAGACCCGCATGGAAAGTATTACGAGTATTGGGGAATTATTTTAATCTCGATGGCTTTGATTATCAGTCCTCTACCGATGTGTTGGATGAAGTGATGAGCAAGATTGGTGATATTAAAGGGAATAATATTGATCAATGGATGGTGCCTTCATCGATAACTTCAGATATGAATGGCTTGCAGCGTATTACCGAGACACCGATGAATATGGTCGATGCAATATGTCGTAGAGCAGGAGCATTACAATCTACAGATAACATTTCTGATGGCACAATTCATATTAATTCGACTCTTGCAGAAAAAAATCAATTCCATGATGGAGATAGGGCCAGAGTTGAACAGGACGATGCATATGTTTCGTTGAATGTTGTTATTGATGATCGTGTTCCCGATGATTGTATCCTGATTCAATCTGCGCATCCGGATCAGGTAGAACTGGGTCCGGCCTTTGGAACAATCAGGATTTCGAAGAGTTAACAGAATGCTTGAACTTATTTTTCAATTCATCAGCCAAAACGTACTGTTACCGTTATCAACGTTTATGGCACCTGTGGAATATCAGGAACAGGCATTATTTGTCATGCAAACTGCAGTCAAAATTATCGTGATATTAACGCCTGTATTATTGACTGTTGCATATTTCACCTATGCGGAACGTAAGATAATCGGTTTTATTCAGTGTCGTATTGGTCCAAACCGTGTTGGTTTTTTCGGTTTTAGTCTATGGGGATTGGGTCAGCCCATTGCCGATGCGGTCAAACTGATCGTTAAAGAAATTGTTATTCCATCTGGTTCGAATAAAACCCTGTTTGTAATGGCACCAATTTTGTCATTGGCACCCTCATTGGCTGCCTGGGCAGTAATACCTTTTGATGATACAAAAGTTTTAGCCGATATTAATGCCGGGTTGTTGTATGTGTTGGCTTTAACGTCGCTAGCCGTTTATGGAATCATAATTGCCGGATGGTCATCAAATTCAAAATATGCTTTTCTCGGTGCTATGCGTTCAGCTGCCCAGATTGTGGCTTATGAGATTGCAATGGGCTTTGCTCTTGTTGGAGTTATTATTGCTTCAGGAAGTTTAAACCTGGGTGATATTGTTGACGCGCAATCCGGTAGTCTGGTTCATTGGTTCTGGTTACCCCTGTTACCGTTATTTATTGTTTATTTTATATCCGGTGTTGCGGAAACGAACCGCGCACCTTTTGATGTTGCTGAAGGGGAATCTGAAATTGTTGCCGGTTTCCATGTGGAATACGGCGGCATGGCATTCTCTGTATTTTTTATGGCGGAATACGCCAACATGATTTTGATATCGATTTTATCATCACTCATGTTTTGCGGTGGATGGTTATCTCCGTTCCAGGGAATTCCAGGTCTGGAATCAGCTTTTAACTGGGTTCCCGGTATGTTCTGGTTTTTGGCAAAAACATCAGTTTTTATGTTTATGTTCCTGTGGTTAAGAGCAACCTTTCCACGTTATCGTTATGATCAAATTATGCGTTTAGGTTGGAAAGTGTTTATACCCATTACCATAGTCTGGGTAGTTGTGGTCGCGGGACTGGTCGTTGCAAATGTACCACCATGGTTTAATTGATAGTGATGATTAACAAGGTAAAAAATTACGTAACCAGTTTATTTCTCTGGGAGTTATTGAAAGGATTGCAATTAACAGGTCGTTACTTGTTTAAACGCAAAATTACCGTTCAATATCCGGAGGAAAAAACGCCTCAGTCTCATCGTTTTCGTGGACTGCATGCCTTGCGTCGTTATCCGAATGGGGAAGAACGTTGTATTGCCTGTAAATTATGTGAAGCAGTCTGTCCTGCTGTAGCAATAACGATCGAATCAGAACCACGTGAAGATGGTAGTCGACGAACAACACGTTATGACATCGATCTTACTAAATGCATCTTTTGTGGTTTTTGTGAAGAATCATGTCCGGTTGATTCAATCGTTGAAACCAGAATCTTTGAATATCATGGTGAAGAACGTGGTGATTTATTAATGACCAAACCGAGATTATTAGAGGTTGGTGAATTGGCAGAAAAACAGATTGCAGAAGATCGTGCGCGAGATGCGTTTTATCGTTAATAAAAAAGAAAGAGTAATAACTAAAAATGATTGAACAGTTTGTGTTTTATTTCTTCGCAGCAGTTCTCTTGCTGTCGGCATCCATGGTCGTGGTTATGCGTAACCCGATTCATGCTGCGCTGTTCCTGGTGCTTGCTTTCTTTTCATCGTCAGCCATCTGGTTGTTACTACAAGCTGAATTTTTAGCGATTACACTGGTGCTTGTCTATGTTGGTGCAGTTATGGTGTTGTTTCTATTTGTAGTCATGATGCTGGATATTAACCTGGTTACGATACGTGATGGGTTTGCCCGTTATTTACCTGTTGGAATAGTCGTGGCGGTACTTATGGCGATCGCCATGGGACTGGTAGTTGGATCAGATTATTTTGCATCTGATACATACACAGCAACACGACATATTGATCCTGATTACAGTAATACTCGAGAATTGGGACAGGTTTTATATACAAAATACCTTTATCAATTTGAGATGGCCGGTGTAATTTTGCTTGTAGCAATCATTGCCGCTATTTCATTGGGGATGAGTAAACTTAAAGTCACTAAATCCAAAAACCCGGGAGACCAGGTTGTTGTTAAAAAACACGACCGTTTACGAGTTGTGAAAATGCAAGCGGAGAAAAAAGAATCATGATTACCTTACCGCATGTATTAATTCTTGCAGCATTGTTATTTTGTATCAGTGTGGCCGGTATATTTTTAAACCGAAAGAATGTCATTATTCTTTTGATGTGTATTGAATTGATGCTGTTGTCCGTCAATATGAATTTTATCGCCTTTTCACATTTTCTGGGTGATATTCATGGACAGGTCTTTGTTTTCTTTATCCTTACTGTTGCGGCAGCTGAATCTGCAATCGGTCTTGCAATACTGGTGGTGATGTTCCGTAACAAGGACACCATTAATGTTGAAGGTCTGGATAGTTTGAAGGGATAAATCATGACTGAGAATATGGAACAAATTTATCTGGCTATAGTTCTTGCACCATTAGTTGGCTCTGTCATTGCAGGTTTGTTTGGTAAAGTGATTGGTAGAAGCGGTGCTCACTGGGTTACTATTATTGGTGTTGCAATTTCCAGTATCCTCTCCATGATCGCATATAAACACCACATGATGGATGGTGGTGCTGATTTTAATCAGGCTGTGTATACATGGTTAAGCAGTGGCGGTATTAATTTTGAGATTGGATTCCTGATCGACCCCTTGTCAGTCACGATGATGGTAGTGGTGTCATTTGTTTCGTGGATGATTCATATCTATACCATTGGTTACATGCATGATGATCCCGGGTATCAACGCTTCTTTAGTTATATTTCTTTGTTTACCTTTTCCATGCTGATGCTGGTCATGTCAAACAACTTTCTGCAACTCTTCTTTGGTTGGGAAGCGGTGGGTCTTGTCTCGTATCTATTGATTGGCTTTTGGTATAAAAAAGAATCTGCAATCTTCGCTAACATGAAGGCCTTTCTGGTAAACAGGGTAGGTGACTTTGGCTTCCTGTTAGGTATTGCAGCGGTATTAATGTATTTCAATACCCTTGATTACGCACAGGTATTTGCTGATGTCGATGCACATGCCAATACGACGATTACCTTATTCAGTGGTCATGCCTGGTCATTAATGACAGTCATATGTATCTGTCTTTTTATCGGCGCCATGGGTAAATCGGCACAAGTGCCATTACATGTCTGGTTACCCGACTCTATGGAAGGTCCTACACCCATCTCGGCATTGATCCATGCTGCAACGATGGTAACTGCCGGTATTTTTATGGTTTCCCGTATGTCACCTTTGTTCGAGTTATCCGAAACGGCCTTAAGTTTTATTCTAGTCATCGGTTCGATTACTGCCTTGTTTATGGGGTTCTTGGGTCTGGTACAGAACGACATCAAACGCGTTATTGCCTATTCGACATTGTCGCAGTTGGGCTATATGACGGTTGCATTAGGTGCTTCAGCCTATGCTGCCGCTATGTTTCATCTAGTGACACATGCTTTTTTCAAGGCCTTATTATTCCTGGCAGCAGGTTCGGTGATCATTGTGATGCATCATGAACAGGATATGCGCAATATGGGCGGTCTGTATAAACGTATGCCGATTACCTGGTTAACCTGTTTCGTAGGTACAATTGCCTTGATCGGTTTTCCGGGAACTTCAGGTTTCTTTTCAAAAGATGCGATTATTGAAGCTGTTCATCATTCCGAGCTCGCGGGTGCTCATTTTGCCTATTATTCAGTATTGTTTGGCGTTTTTATAACGGCCTTATATAGTTTTCGTTTATTCTTCATGACTTTTCATGGCACAGAAAGAATGGATAAAGAGACATGGATGCACCTGCATGAAGCACCTGCTGTTGTTACGGTTCCTTTATCGGTGTTGGCAATTCCTTCTTTAATATTGGGTGCCTTTATGATCGGTCCGATGTTGTTTGGTGATTATTTTGGTAATGCCATTCATGTAATAGAAAAACATAACGTACTGGAAGTAATCGGTGAGGATTATCACGGTATTCTGTTTTTTACCTTGCATGCCTTTAAACACCCACCAGTGTATCTTGCTTTTGCTGGAATTTTTGTTGCCTGGTTATGCTATATCAAATTTCCCGAGTTGCCCGGAAAACTGGTGAGCAAGGTTAGTATCATCTATCGGATTCTTGAAAACAAATATGGCTTTGATGATTTCAACCAGGCGGTGTTTGCCAGGGGAACACGTGGCATAGGATCCTTTTTATGGAAGTTTGGGGATGTCAGTATTATTGATGGTTTATTTGTGAATGGTACAGCACGGGGTGTACAGATCGTGTCTGGTATTGTGCGTCATGTACAGTCTGGTTATCTCTACCATTACGCCTTTGCCATTATTATTGGTTTGCTAGTGTTATTAGCAGTTTTTGTACATGGAATATTAGCGTAATCACAGGAATGAAATAATAAAAACAACGAAAGAGAATAATGACTTTAAGTAATCTACCCATATTAAGTATGCTTATCTGGACACCCATTCTGGGTGGTGTCTGGGTATTGATTGCGGGTGACCGCCAGGAGCAGACAGTTAAATATTTTTCGCTTTCTGTGGCTGTCTTGACATTTATTTTCTCGGTTATGCTTTATCAACAGTTTGACAACCAGGCTGTGGGTATGCAGTTTATTGAAGAGGCAAACTGGATAAAGGCCTTTAATATTAAATACCACCTGGGAGTTGATGGTATAGCCTTACCATTAATACTTTTAACGACGTTTACAACAATACTGGTCATCCTTTCAGCATGGGAAGTGATCGAGAATCGTATCTCTTATTACATGTGTGCCTTTTTAATCCTGACCGGGTTAATGAATGGTGTTTTTGTTGCACTGGATGCCATTCTTTTCTACGTCTTTTGGGAAGCGATGTTGATCCCGATGTTTATTATCATTGGTATCTGGGGTGGACCAAACCGTGTATATGCCACGATTAAGTTCTTTTTATATACCTTTCTCGGTTCGGTATTTATGCTAGTGGCTTTCCTGTATCTCTATACCGTAGCAGATAGTTTCAGTATTCAGGCTTTCCATGATGTTTCTTTGAGTTTGACGGCACAAAAACTTATTTTTATAGCCTTCTTTCTTGCCTTTGCAGTAAAGATACCCATGTGGCCAGTGCATACCTGGTTACCGGATGCACATGTTGAAGCACCTACAGGTGGTTCTGTCATACTGGCAGCAATTATGTTGAAGATGGGCGGCTATGGTTTCCTTCGTTTCAGTTTGCCCATAGCACCTGATGCAAGTCTTTATTTTGACAGCTTTATGATCGGGTTATCATTAATCGCGATTGTTTACATTGGTTTTGTAGCCCTGGTACAGGAAGACATGAAAAAGCTGATCGCATATTCGTCGATTTCACATATGGGCTTTGTTACCCTTGGTTTCTTTATTCCTTTTAGTATCGTTGCTGCAACGGGATCCACCTCGGGTGCCATCATGGGTACTGAAGGAGCCATGATGCAGATGATCTCTCATGGTTTCATTTCTGCCGCGATGTTTCTTTGTGTTGGGGTCATGTATGACCGTTTACATAGTCGTTTGATAAAGGACTATGGCGGTGTAGTAAACAGTATGCCGTACTTTGCGGCATTTATGATGTTATTCGCAATGGCTAATTCCGGCTTGCCTGGCACTTCAGGTTTTGTTGGGGAATTTCTGGTGATACTTAGTAGTTTCAAGGCGAGTTTCTGGATTGCTTTCTTTGCCGCTTTCACCTTGATATTGGGTGCAGCCTACACTTTATGGATGTATAAACGTGTCATCTTTGGTGAAGTAAAACGTGAAGCTGTGGCTGAATTAAAAGATATCAATATGCGGGAAGGATTTATTTTATTTTTACTGGCAGTAGTTGTTTTGTTATTTGGTGTCTGGCCAGCGCCGGTCTTTGATATTATGCATGTATCAATTGAACAATTGATTGAGCATGTTTTACAGAGCAAGGTTTTATAAATGGTGATTTATGAGCGCTGATTTAGTCCTGGCAATTCCTGAAATTACACTGCTGATATTGGCATGTGTGGTGTTGATTGTGGATGCGTTCAGCAAGGATCCATTACATTTATTAAGTTACTGGATAACACAAGCCAGTCTATTGTTGACCCTGGTATTAGTCGCCATACATTTCCCCGAAGGTTCGCGAGTTATTTTTGACGGCAGTTTTATTGTCGATTCGATGAGTGCTGTGCTTAAAATGTTCATGTGCGGTATTACATTTGTTGTCTTTCTCTATTCACATGAATACCTGAAAGAGCATAAAAATATCAAAGGTGAATATTTTGTTCTTGGTTTGTTTGCCGTCCTGGGCATGATGGTCATGGCATCGGCCTATAGTTTATTGTCTGTCTATCTTGGTCTGGAATTATTATCACTCTCGCTTTATGCCATGGTTGCAATGAATCGGCATTCTGCTTTTGCTTCAGAGGCCGCAATGAAATATTTTGTCCTGGGTGCATTGGCATCCGGTATGTTGCTTTATGGTATTTCCATGATCTATGGTCTGACCGGTTCTATTCAGATGGTCAATATATCTGACACTATTAGCGGAGATTCGATCAACCGTAGTTATCTTGTTTTTGGCATGATCTTCTTGATCATTGGCATTGCATTTAAATTAGGGGTAGCGCCATTTCATATGTGGGTGCCTGATGTTTACCAGGGAGCACCAACTTCGGTAACGTTGTTTATCAGTACAGCACCAAAACTAGCTGCTTTTGCTATGGCGATTCGTGTATTGGTTGATGGTTTATTACCTTTGCTTAGTGATTGGCAGTCTATCTTGACCATACTGGCAATCTTATCAATGGCAACAGGTAATATCATTGCTATATCGCAAACTAATATTAAACGTATGTTGGCTTATTCAACAATTGCCCATATGGGATATTTGTTTCTTGGTTTAATTGCCGGAACAAGTTCCGGTTTTGCCGGATCCATGTTTTATATTATCAGCTATGCCCTGATGAGTATGGGAGCATTCGGTATGATCATCCTGTTAGGTCGATTTGGATTTGAAGCAGAATTACTGGAAGACTTTAAAGGTCTGTCAGAACGTACTCCATGGTTCGCCTTTATTATGATGTGTTTGATGTTTTCCATGGCGGGTGTACCACCGTTTTTAGGTTTCTGGTCAAAATGGTTTGTGTTAAAGGAACTGGTTGCATCCGGTTTCGTGTCTTTGGCAGCTGTTGCTGTTGTCTTTTCTATTATCGGTGCGTATTACTATCTGCGTATCGTTAAACTTATGTACTTCGATAAACCGGCATCAATGACAGCGATTAAGGCGACCCGGCAAATGCGTATGGTATTAAGTTTGAATGGTTTGTTAATTATCGTATTAGGTTTGGCACCTAATGCCTTAATGGCGATTTGTTTATCAGCGTTGGCAGGATAATAGTTTTAGGGTATTTTTTTTCCCAATACCTGTCCGACCTGAATAGCATCTCCGGCTTTCATTTCTTCCAGCCAATTTAATTTA
>JBNLAL010000031.1:0-10386 GCA_050302115.1 Gammaproteobacteria bacterium
CGGCATTAATTTCAATTGCTCTTAAACTTGCTGCCGAGTCGGTAGTAAAAAAAGGATTTCCAGTTCCAGCCGCAAAAATAACGACACGCCCTTTTTCCAAATGCCTGACCGCACGGCGGCGAATATAATCTTCGCAAACCTGATTAATTTTTATTGCTGACATACCACGGGCATGTAGATCAATTCGCTCTAGTGCATCCTGCATCGCCAGTGAATTCATGATTGTTGCCAACATACCCATATGATCGGCCGTGACTCGATCAATACCTGCAGCGGCAAGACCCGTTCCACGAAATATATTACCGCCACCTATAACAATAGCTATTTCGGCACCGTGTTTACGGAGTTCAGATATCTCGTTTGCAAGACGTTCTATAACTTTGGGATCGATACCATAGGCCTCATTACCCATTAATGCCTCGCCACTGAGTTTTAATAAAACCCGTCTGTATTTTAATGAATCGGACGGGTCAGACATAAATTACTCTCCTTTAGCTTGCGCCATTACTTCTTCGGCAAAATTATCAACTTTTTTCTCGATACCCTCACCAACTTCATAACGTATAAAAGATGTTACCTTGGCGTTAGCTGATTTAAGCAGTTTCTCAATAGTTTGATCAGGATCTTTAACAAAAGGCTGCCCCATCAAAGTGATCTCTTTCAGAAATTTCTTGATACGACCTGTCACCATTTTTTCAATAATGTCAGCCGGTTTACCACTTTCTGCAGCCTGTGCTGAAAAGATTTCTTTTTCCTTATCCAGCATCTCCTGTGGCACCTGATCTTCACTGACACATACTGGCTTGCTGGCTGCGATATGCATGGCTATGTCTTTGGCCAGGTTTTCATCACCACCTTCAAGTTCGACTACAACACCAATTCGCGTGCCGTGAAGATACGTTCCTACTTTTCCTGTCATTGTTTTCTTTTCGAAACGTCGAACAGTAATTTTTTCACCAATCTTGGCAACTAACTGTTGATTGGCTTCTTCCAGTGTTTGACCATCAACACTCATTCCCATTAGTGATTCAACATCAGCCGGTGATTCTTTCGAAACAGTATTAATCGCGTTTTCAACAAACCCGAGAAAGTTTTCATCCTTGGCAACGAAATCTGTTTCACAGTTCACTTCAAGCATAACAACGTCAGTGCCATCCTGTTTGATAGAAATAACACCTTCTGCGGCAACTCGACCTGCCTTTTTAGCCGCCTTGGCAGCACCGGATTTACGCATTTCCTCAATGGCAACTTCAATATCACCGTTGGCTTCAGTTAACGCTTTTTTGCAGTCCATCATGCCTGCGCCAGTTCGTTCACGCAGTTCTTTGACTAATGAAGCTGTAATTTGCATTTGATATTCCTCTATTTCTTTTAAAGCTTGCAATAAGATTATTCGTCACCAGATTCGGCAGCCGTCTTTTTACTGACTTTTTTCTTTGCCGTTTTCTTTGCAACTTTTTTCTTGCTAGCCGTTTTTTTCTTGGCAGTCTTTTTCTTTGCCGCAGTCTCTGTAGCGACCGTTTCGGTTTCTGACTCAGAAGCTTCCTCTACTACTTTCTTTTTGGTTGCTTTCTTGCTGACCTTGGGTTTCTCTTTAGCATCTGCAGTATCTACAGGAGCTCCTGTTTCATCAATTTCAACCAGTTCATCACTGTCTTCTGAACCACCCAGATGAGCAATAGATTGACGACTTTCCAGGATTGAATCTGCCATACCCTTGGCATAGAGAGAGATGGAACGAATTGCATCGTCATTTCCAGGAATAACATAATCCACACCTTTTGGGCTGTTATTACTGTCAACGATCCCGACAACAGGGATACCCAGTTTCACCGCTTCGCTGACTGCAATATTTTCATAACCGACATCGATAATAAACAGGACATCAGGGATACCTTTCATATCCTTGATACCGGACAAGCTGGCTTCCAGTTTATCCAGTTCGCGCTTTAGCATCAGCGCCTCTTTTTTACTAAGACGTTCCATGCTGCCATCTGTTTGCATGGTCTCCAGTTCTTTTAAACGGTTTATAGACTGTTTAACCGTTTTAAAATTGGTCAATAAGCCACCTAACCAGCGTTTATTGACAAACGGCATACCAC
Source organism: Gammaproteobacteria bacterium (assembly GCA_050302115.1). GTDB lineage: Bacteria > Pseudomonadota > Gammaproteobacteria > Eutrophobiales > Eutrophobiaceae > JBNLAL01. The sequence continues at coordinate 2,103 of JBNLAL010000031.1, forward strand.
ACCGTCTGGCTTCTTCCGCAATAATGGATTGCGCAGAACGTTTGGTACCAACAAATAAGATAGTACCCTTCTTGGCTGCCATTTTACTGATAAAATTAACGGCTTCTTCATATAAAGGAAGGGTTTTTTCCAGATTAATAATGTGGATTTTGTTGCGTTGACCGAAAAGGTAAGGCCCCATTTGAGGGTTCCAGTAACGGGTTTGATGACCAAAATGGACACCCGCTTCCAACATATCACGCATAGTGACATTCGACATATTTTTTCTCCTGTTTAGGGTTAAGCCTCCGCACTCCCCTTATACCAACCCTTTCTAGCGAGCACCCCATATAAGGTTTCAGCGTGCGTGTGACAGTTAATTGAATTATTTGCGAAAATCGCGGGCGCTTTATACCATAGAATAATTATTACAACAAATACCTGTCCCTAATTTTCCATAAAATATAATTAAATATGCCTATTTCCATTAAAACAACTAGAGATATTGAAAAAATGCGTGTTGCCGGTCGACTGGCAGCCGATGTTCTGGAAATGATTGGCCCATATGTAAAAAGTGGAATCACTACAGGTGAACTCGATCAGATTTGCCACGACTACATCGTCAATGAGCAAAAAGCCATACCGGCCCCACTAAATTACAAGGGTTTCCCCAAGTCGATTTGTACTTCCGTCAACCATGTTGTCTGCCACGGTATTCCTGGCGACAAAAAATTAAAAAACGGCGATATTATCAATATTGATATAACCGTCATCAAAGACGATTTTCATGGCGACACCAGTAAAATGTTTTTTGTGGGTGAACCCACTATTCGTGCGAAACGGCTGGTAGAACTGACCTACGAATGTATGACAAAGGGCATCAAAATGGTACGACCCGGTGTATCTTTAGGTGATATTGGTTATGCAATTCAGACACTGGCGGAGAACAACAATTGTTCTGTCGTTCGTGAATACTGTGGACATGGAATTGGCAGAGAGTTTCACGAGGACCCACAAATCCTGCACTACGGGAAACCGAACACTGGAATTAAATTGGAAAAAGGCATGACCTTTACCATAGAACCCATGATCAACCTGGGTAAGCGACACGTAAAACTACTACCCGATGAATGGACCGTGGTCACGAAAGATAGAAGCCTGTCAGCACAGTGGGAACATACTATTCTGGTCACCGATAATGGTTATGAAGTATTAACCCTGCGCTCAGATGAAAACATTTAAAATTTAAATATATGCAATCATCACACTATGACAGAGCACTGTTCGACCTGGAAACTTTTAATAAAACCCTCAAGGAACAACAACCCCCTCTACCCCTTTTCAAATCAACACTGAAATCGGGTTATGCACTACTCTCAGAGCAGTTTAAAAGTGGCGAAGATATTGAAGCACTGGTAAGGAAACAGGTCTGGCTGGTTGATCAACTATTGGTCCAGGCCTGGAAACTTTTTATTGAAAGTGACGATTTCGCCTTGATCGCAGTTGGGGGTTACGGCCGAGCCGAACTTTTACTTTCATCAGATATTGACCTGATGGTTGTTGAAAAGCCCAGAACAAAAAAAGATTCAAAGCAACAACTTGAAAAATTCCTGGTGTTTTTATGGGATTTTGGGCTTGAAGTAGGCCATAGTGTTAGATCTGTTAAAGAATGCCGAACAGAAGCAAAAAATGATATCACCATAATCACCAACATTATGGAATCACGTTTACGTTGTGGGAATGAAAGCTTGTTTGAGCAAATGCGCAAAGTAACTGCGCCAAATAAGATCTGGCCAACCCAAAAATTTTTTACGGCCAAATTAAAAGAACAGCAAACACGTCACGAAAAATACAGCGACTCCGCACATAAGCTTGAACCAAATATTAAAGAATCTCCCGGCGGTCTGCGTGATATTCAGATGATAAGTTGGGTTGCTAAACGGCATTTTGACAACATTAACTTAAGCAGTCTGGTTGAACATGAGTTCCTAACCCGGGATGAATACCAAATATTAACTAATGGACGTAACCTGCTTTGGCGAATTCGCTTCGCCTTACACATGCTTAATAAACGCCGTGAAGACAGATTGCTATTCGAGTTTCAAGGGAATGTGGCAGAATTGCTTGGTTTTAATAATCGAAAAGACAATAGTGGTATTGAAGAATTCATGAAGATGTACTTCAAAACCATACGTGAAATAAGTCGCCTGAATGAAATGTTATTACAACATTTCGAAGAAGAGATTATCTATAGTAAACGTAAGGAAAAAATAATACCTATAAATTCACGCTTTCAAAAAAGAAATGAGTTCATAGAAATAAAAAACAAAAATATCTTTAAACGCTACCCTTTTGCCTTATTGGAAATATTTTTGTTAATCCAGCTAGATCCAAAAATCAAAGGCGTCAGGGCCAGTACGATACGCAGCATTCGCGACCATTTATTTCTAATTAATTCCAAATTCAGAAAAGATATTAGAACTCGCAGTCTTTTTATGGAAATTATTACTCAGCCAAGATTGGTTGGACATAAACTCCGCTTAATGCATCGTTATGGTGTATTAGGTGCTTACCTTCCAGTATTTGCTAAAATTGAAGGTTTGATGCAATTTGATATGTTCCATATTTTTACAGTTGATGAACATACACTTACTGTAATACAAAATATGCGCTTGTTTGGTACAGATGAATACCAGGATCGGTTTCCTGTCTGTAATGGCATTATAAAAAAATTACCCAAACTGGAATTATTGTATTTGTCCGGGCTGTTTCATGATATCGCCAAAGGGCGTGGTGGAGATCATTCCAGGCTCGGGGCAAAAGATGCATATGATTTTTGTAAGTTACACCAACTCAGTGATTACGATTCCAAACTTGTTGCCTGGTTGGTTGAAAAACATCTACTCATGTCAAAAACTGCGCAGCGCGAAGACATTGATGACCCCGAAATTATTCGTGCTTTTGCAGACAAGGTGCGTGATCAAACACATTTAAATTACTTGCATGTGCTGACAATTGCCGATATCTGTGCAACTAATCCGGATTTATGGAATAGCTGGAAAGGTACCCTGCTCACTAATCTTTATCATCGCACTTTACGTGAACTACGTCGTGGTCAGGAAAAACCTATTTTAAAAACTGAACGTGTCAAAGACACAAAGCTGGATGCTATCAGGTTGTTAAAGGAAAGCGGTTTTAAAGAAAAAGATATTGATGAGCAATGGAAAACATTTAGTAATGAATATTTTTTAAGACATACACCCGAAGAAATTGCCTGGCATATGGAAGGCATCATCCAATATAAGAAACCAGATGAACCTCTTGTACTGGTGAAACAAAAATCAACCCGGGGAGGAAGTCTTATCTTTGTCTATATGAAGAACAAGGACAGTATTTTTGCTATTACAACTAAAGCCATTGAGCAACTCGGTTTGAATGTGCTCGATGCAAAAATTATTACAAACAGAAATGCCTATGCACTGGATACTTATGTCGTACTGGAAAACAATGGCGATTTTATAAAAACCAGGGAACGCGCAACAGAAATCAGGGAACGCATAAAAAGAAACTTGCTTTCAACGCCGCATTTTCCTGAATACGGCAAATGGATCGAAAAACGTCAGCTAAAGAGTTTTAATCTTCCAACTCAGGTAAGCTTCTCACAGGATGAAAAAAACAATCGTACTGTGATGGAAGTGACAACTATTGACAGACCTGGGGTACTATCACGAATAGGAACAGCTATGGCATTGTGTGGTGCAGATTTACTTGGAGCCAAAATTGCAACCCTGGGTGAGCGGGCTGAAGATATTTTTTACATTCGCGGCAAAGACAATAAGCCCGTTACAGATCCATTGAAATTCGAATGCCTTAAGAACAGTATTATTGATACCTTATCTTCAAAATAATTTTTTAACCTAAATGAAGATTGCTCCTCCCATTACAGAACAGGAACTCATGGAAAGAGCAAATAAATTAACAGGAATTACTCTTCAACAACTTGCAAACCGGCTACAAAGTCAGGTACCTGATTCGATGAAATATGCAAAGGGATGGATAGGTAATATTCTTGAGAGAGCTTTGGGAGCGAATGCTGCCAACTCACCAAAACCGGATTTCGTTGATTTGGGAATTGAATTAAAAACCATTCCTATAGATGGTAACGGGATACCTAAGGAGTCCACTTATATTTGTGTAGTTCAACTCGATCCTGATTTACTTTCAACATGGGAAAGATCTCTGGTAAAAAAGAAACTATCTCATGTACTTTGGGTACCTATTGAAGCAACAAAAGATATTACGATTTCCATGAGGCGTATAGGTAAACCTGTTTTGTGGAAACCGGACGATAAGCAGGAAACACAACTTCGTAATGACTGGCAAGAGCTTTGCGATATCATTGCAATGGGTGAACTGGATAAACTCAGTTCGTCAATGGGCAAATACCTGCAGATCCGACCCAAGGCAGCGAATGCAAAAACCTTGACGATTGATAAAAATCAGTTCGGCAATAATATGACGACTTTACCACGTGGTTTCTATCTACGTTCATCATTTACACGTCAAATTATTTCATCATGCAAATAAACAGTGATATTGATCGCCGATTAAGTATTGCCCCTATGATGGACCATACGGACCGCCATTTTCGATATTTTATGCGGCTTTTAACGAAACACGCTGTTTTATATACCGAAATGATAACTACGGGCGCACTCATTCACGGAGATCGAAAACGTTTTTTGAAATTTAATTTTGTTGAACACCCTTTGGCTATTCAATTGGGTGGCAGTAATCCAGAAGATTTGGCTGAATGTGCATCCATTGCAGAAGCTGAAGGTTATGACGAAGTTAATCTGAACATTGGTTGTCCCAGTGATCGGGTTCAAAACGGCCAATTTGGGGCATGTTTAATGTCTAATCCGGAATTGGTTGCCGAATGTGTAAGTACTATGCAATCAAAAATCAAAATACCGGTGACTATTAAAACACGAATAGGTATTGATGAGCGGGACGATTATGAATTTTTAAATCATTTTATTTCAACAACACGCGATGCTGGTTGTCATACATATATCATTCACGCAAGAAAAGCGATATTAAGTGGATTGAGTCCGAAAGAAAATAGAGAGATACCTCCTCTACACTATGATCATGTTTATGGTATAAAAAAAGATTATCCCGAACTAAATATAAGCATCAATGGTGGCATTACCGAACTTAACAATGCAAAGAAGCATTTACAATATGTAGATGGTGTAATGATAGGTCGCGCTTCGTATCAAAACCCTTACTTTATTGCGGAACTAGATAATTCAATTTTTAATACTAATGGAAGAATTCCGGATCGACTGAAAATTCTTGAACAATTTAAAGCCTATATGGATAAGCAAATCGAACAGGGAGAACATATTAAAAATATGACGCGTCATATAATTGGTCTTTATCAAGGACAACCAGGAGCCAGGAAATACCGTCGTTTGTTATCTGAGGCTATTCCTGAAAATGAGGAAGATAAATCACATCTTATGGATAAAGTAATGAAATTAGTTACAAGCACCGTTTAAGATTGAACCAATTGTGTATTGGCGGGCTCTGCATTTTATGGGAAGATGATCCTTTCCTTCCTAAAATTAAATATTCAAGATATTCGAGGTTTTTATGAAATTATTTAAATGCATTTTGACTTTAGGATTAAGCCTGGTCTTCATAAACAGTTATGCAGATGCAAAAGTTGAATCTGATCTGGAAAAACTGAGTTACTCGATGGGTATCTTCTTTGGTCAAAGTGTATCCCGTCAGGATATGGACCTTGATATCCCTGCTTTTATGCAAGCCGTTGAAGATGTGCTGAAAAAGTCAGAATTAAAACTCGACACAAATGAAATGCAACAGATATTAAGTGATTATCAGAAAAAAGAACGAGAACAGATGGTTGCAAAAGCCAACACCAATAAACTGACCGGTGAAAAATTTCTAGAAGAAAACAAAAAGAAAGAAGGTGTAATACAAACAGAAAGCGGTTTGCAATACAAAATCATCAAGGAAGGTGACGGTAAAAAACCAACAAAGGAAGACACCGTGCTAGTACATTATAAAGGCACATTAATTGACGGAACCGAATTTGACAGTTCCTATTCCCGCGGAGAACCTGCTGAACTAGGTGTTGGCCGGGTTATAAAAGGGTGGCAAGAAGCTTTACAGCTCATGCCAGTCGGCTCTAAATGGCAGATTGCTGTACCTTCAGATCTGGCCTATGGCCAAAGAGGTGCCGGTGGTGCCATCGGCCCAAATTCCACACTGTTATTCGATATAGAATTACTCGCAATTAAATAACATCCCTTTCTTTGTATTAAAGGCCAATAATGCAGATATTCGTGCATTATTGGCTTTTTTATGGATTATCTCTCAAATAATTTTTCTGTAATCCATTAATAAATGGCAAAATTATGTCACTTTTATTCATAAATCCTTTAAAATAGAGTAACTTGTAGATAGTATCGAACAATATTTCAAATTTATACTCTCATAAAACATGAAAAAACGGATTATAGTTTTCCCATACAGTCTCAAACTGCTCCTGTTTTCACTGCTTTTTGTTTCCAGTACTACATTGGCCAACGCAGAAGCAGAGAACCACTTTAAATCGGGTTATAACTTTTACGAAAATGAACAATACAGTAAGGCCATAGAGGATCTGGAATTAGCAGTGAAATTGGAGCCCAATATTGCTAAATACCACCATATTCTTGCAAAAAGTTATGGCCGCGAAGCTGAGCGTGTAAACTGGTTTACCGCCTTGAATTTTGCAAAAAAAACACTGAGTCACCTTGAAATTGCTGTAAACCTGGACGAAAACAATTTGGAATATCTGGACGACCTGATGGACTATTATCGAGAAGCACCTGCTTTTCTTGGTGGTAATGTGAAAAAAGCCGATGAAATTGAAAAACAAATAGAAATGATGGAAAAATCAAAAAAGCAGGCTGTTTATTATATGGGAGAATAATTGAACAGTTTTTGCATGGTAATTTGGAAATATTAATCAATTTAATGATATTTCATACTAAGATGATAAAAGATAACTGACTACTTACGGACATCGTACCGCATCAGTTTAACAAAGAAGGCCTGAAGAAATTAAATGCATATTAAGAAATCAATTTTTGCAATTCCCTTATCTTTTCTAATACTTTTTAGTGCCTATGCACAGGTACATACTGTCCCACTTTCCGAACTTGAACCGGAAAACAAACATTTAAGAGCCAGTGAATTAATAACGCATATACTGACAACCTATCATTATAAAAAGACTGAACTGGATGATCAGCTTTCCTCGTCCATTTTCAATCATTACCTTGATAATCTTGATCAAAATAAATCCTACTTTCTAAAAAAAGATATTCAGGAGTTTGAAAAATATCGTTTTAAAATTGATGATGCGATTTTAAATTCTGATCTGGATCCTGCTTTTGAAATTTTTAAACGATACCGTTCCCGCGTGGACGAAAGAATTACTTACGCTTTGGAATTATTAAATACGGAATTTGACTTTGATGTCGATGAATCTTACCGATATGACCGCCGGGAGGATGACTGGGCTGATAATAAAAATGACCTGGATGAAATCTGGCGTAAACGTGTAAAAAATGATGTTCTTAATCTGACTTTAACGAAAAAGAAACCTGATGAAATTAAGGAAACACTAACCGATCGTTATAAAAGAATTCGTACCAGTACTTTTCAACTAAATTCGAATGACGTTTTCCAGTCTTTTATTAATGCTTATACAACTTCGATCGAACCTCATACCGCATATTTTTCACCCAGGACATCAGAAAATTTCGATATCAGTATGCGTTTATCTCTTGAAGGTATTGGCGCAGTATTGCGAGGAGATAATGATTATACACAAGTAGTCAAAATTATTACCGGCGGACCAGCTGATTTAAGTAATGAGCTAGGGGTTGATGATCGTATTATTGGTGTGGGTCAGGATGATAATGGAAAAATTGTCGATGTGATTGGTTGGCGTCTTGACGATGTTGTTGATTTAATTCGTGGGCCAAAAGACACAACGCTTAGACTTGAAGTATTGCCGAAAGGTATCGGTCCTGAAGGCCCTGCCAAAATTGTTAAACTGGTCAGAGATAAAATTAAACTTGAAGAACAGGATGCCAGTTCAAAAATCATTACTATTCCTGAATCAAAAATAAAAATAGGAGTAATTGACTTACCCACTTTTTATATCGATTTTGCAGCACAGGCAGCAGGTAACAAAGATTACAAAAGCACCTCCCGTGAT
>JBNLAL010000032.1:0-10354 GCA_050302115.1 Gammaproteobacteria bacterium
ACGGTGATCTCTGACAAGTCAGAGTGGTTTTCAGTAAGTTCGCTATCCAGCGTTTCCCGGGTACTCCATGGACGCCAAGGAAGGAAAAATATAGCTAACCAGATGAACAATCCTGGCAAAATCGCCAGGAGAGACAGGACCATCAGGCGACTTGTTTCTTACTGCCGCAGCTACTGCTTGCTTGTGTTTCTGCAACAAGTTTGGGTTTGCTTACTTCTTCATCTTCATAAAGTACAGGTAATTCAGGCGCCATTTCACCTTCTGTGTTCGGGCCTTTCAGAAATACGTTCAATGCTTTTAACGGATGGTTTACTGTGTCAATAACTGACGTTGGTTCATATCCACAATGAACCATACAGTTGGCACATTTCGGGTTTTTACCCGTACCGTATTTGTCCCACTCTGTTTCTTCCATCAGGGCTGAAAAAGTGGGTGCATAACCTTCGCCAACCAATAAATAGCAGGGTTTTTGCCAACCAAAGACATTACGGGTTGGGTTACCCCAGGGCGTACATTCATAAGTTTGATTTCCGGCGAGGAAATCCAGATATAAAGAAGACTGATTAAAACGCCACTTTTTGCCTTTTCCCAGTTTGAAGAGGTCACGAAATAGTTGCTTACTCTCACGCTTCTTCAGGAATACATCCTGTTTAGGAGCACGTTCGTAATTGTATCCCGGAGAGATCGTGACACCTTCGACCCCAAGCAGCATGGCCATGTCCATAAATTCGGCAATTTCTTCTGCAGATTCTCCCTGAAACAGGGTGCAGTTAATGGTGACACGAAAACCTTTTTCCCTGGCCAGTTTGATGACCTTAATACATTTATCAAATACACCATCCAGGCAAACTGAAGCATCATGTCTATCCTTATTGCCATCCAGGTGAATAGAGAAAGTCAGGTAAGGAGAGGGGGTGTATTCCTCAATGTGTTTTTTCAACAAAATGGCATTGGTACAGAGGTAGACGAATTTTTTCCGTTCGATAAAGCCTTTTACGATCTGGCTCATTTCCTTATGAATCAGGGGTTCACCGCCAGCAATAGATACTACTGGAGCACCACATTCGTCAATTGCCTGCATGCATTCGTCATAACTCAGGCGTTTATCCAGGATCTCTTTGGGGTAATCGATCTTGCCGCAGCCAGAACAGGCAAGATTACATCGGAACAAGGGTTCCAGCATTAATACCAGTGGGTATTTTTTTACGCCACTGAGTTTTTTACCGAGGATATATTTCCCCATCCTGTATTGTTGAATTAGAGGGACACCCATTTAAGACTCCAATTTATTGATTCTTTTTCCAATTTTGCCATCATTTTAATGTATATCACATAAACGCGCTAAGATAAGTGATGCAGCGCAAAATGTACAGTTTAAGGGGTTTATTTAGGCTTATTTGAAGTAAACGGAAGAGATTAAAACTCAACATTCTTCTTCTTGCATGGCTCGCCAGCAATATTCATAATGACAGTCTTTTTTAGTGCTTCAGCAATGAATAATAACGAAATACAAACACCACTACTCGACCAGATAAATTGTCCGGCAGACTTAAGGCGCTTGCCGGAGTCGCAGTTAGAACAGGTCGTTGAGGAATTACGCCTCTTTTTACTTCATACCGTAAGCAAGATTGGCGGGCATTTTGCTGCCAGTCTGGGCGCGACAGAACTGACTGTTGCATTACATTATCTTTATAATACGCCTGATGATCGGCTGGTTTGGGACGTGGGTCATCAAGCCTATATTCATAAGATTTTGACCGGTAGAAAAGATCGCTTACAGACGATTCGTCAATGGGGAGGTTTGGCACCTTTCCCCAAACGGGACGAGAGTGAATACGATACCTTTGGGGTAGGTCATTCCAGTACATCAATTGGAGCAGCCCTGGGCATGTCTATTGCTGCGGCCAGGACAGGTAAAAACCGAAAATGTGTTGCCGTTATTGGTGATGGTGGCTTAACTGCCGGTATGGCCTTTGAAGCATTAAATCATGCCGGTGCACAACACAGTGATTTATTGGTTATCCTGAACGATAACAACATGTCGATTTCACCCAATGTAGGTGCCTTGTCAAATCGGTTTGCACAGCTACTGTCCGGAAAGATCTATTCGACAGTGCGTAAAGGCAGTAAGAAGGTGTTATCCAATATCCCTAATGCTCTTGAAATAGCAAAACGTGCGGAAGAACACGTTAAAGGTTTGATCGTTCCGGGCACATTATTTGAAGAGTTCGGTTTTAATTATATTGGTCCAGTTGACGGACATGATCTTCCTGCATTATTGAGTACGCTAAAAAATATTAAAGAACTCGAAGGCCCACAGTTTTTACATATTATTACGAAGAAGGGTAAAGGCTACGCCCCGGCAGAAGAAGACCCGGTTAAATACCATGGGGTTACACCTTTTGATCCGCATAAAGGTATTGTTCCTTCGGGTAAATCATCGTCAGGTCCGTCATATAGCAAAGTTTTTGGTGACTGGGCCTGTGACATGGCCAAGCAGGATCACCGTTTTGCTGCGATTACGCCAGCGATGCGCGAAGGTTCAGGCCTGGTACGTTTTGAGAAAGAACATCCGGATAAATACTTCGATGTTGCGATTGCCGAACAACATTGTGTGACTGTTGCAGCTGGTATGGCTTGTGATGGTCTAAAACCTGTTGTTGCAATTTATTCTACCTTTTTGCAGCGTGCCTATGATCAAATGATCCATGATGTAGTGGTTCAGGATCTTCCGGTGTTGTTTGCTATCGATCGTGCCGGTTGCGTTGGGGCTGATGGACCAACCCATAATGGCGCTTACGATCTGAGTTTTATGCGTTGTATACCCAACATTGTTGTAATGGCTCCGGCGGATGAAAATGAATGTCGGCAAATGCTGTATACCGGTTATCAATTAGATTGTGCAGCAGCTGTACGATATCCCCGCGGTGGTGGCCCGGGTGTGGAAATCCAGGAAGAGATGACAGCTTTACCCATTGGTAAGGCAGAGATTAAACGTAAGGGTAAAGGTATCGCCATCCTTGCTTTCGGTTCCATGGTTGAACCATGTGAAAAGATTGGTGAGGAACTGGATGCCACAGTAATTAACATGCGCTTTGTTAAACCGATCGATGAAACATTAATTATCGATATGTGTAGTGAACATGATTTAATAGTTACTGTAGAAGAAAATGTAATTCAGGGTGGTGCAGGTAGTGCTGTTAATGAAGTCATTGTCGCGCACGGTATTGAACAAAAGATAGCTAACTATGGTTTGCCTGATCGATTATTGCAACACGGGTCACGTGAAGATATGTTACGTGATGCCGGGCTGGACTATGAGGGGATATTGAATTTTATTACAGGATTGATTGATGAGTCGGAAAGACATCAGGAAGCAAGTAGTGCATAGTATGTTGTTCTAAAATTCAGGCAAAAAGTTAAAGGAGTAACAAAATGGGAATTTCATCTGAGCTTGCCAAAAAAAACATATTGATCGTTGAAGATGAAATAACCATGCGTAACATCCTGAAAAATTTATTACGTGCAAAAGGATTTATTAACCTTTTTGAAGCCAGTGATGGCAGCAAAGCTTTAGGCATAATGCAGAAAAAGAAAATAGATTTGGCTATTTGCGACTGGCAAATGCCAAATTTGTCCGGCCTGGAATTATTTGGCGAGCTGGAACAGGATGAAAAACTAAAACAGACACCGTTTATCCTGTTAACGTGTAATGATGACAGGGAAAGCGTCACCCGTGCAGTTAAGTCTGGAATTAAAAATTATTTTATCAAACCGGTTGATCCAAACAAATTACTTGAAAAGGTAATAGAGTTGTTGGGCAACAGCATAAAATAGAAAACAAATATATTTGTAGTTCTCATATATCTACGTCGTTGTAGCTGAAGTAGACATTTTAGAACTCAGGAATTGTTATAAATCTTTCCAGATTTCCAAACGATTACGACCCTGTTCTTTGGCATTGTATAGTGCTTGATCTGCACGATTTATAGACTCTTCTACAAATACATCGGGATCCAGGAGTGTAATACCGAATGATGCAGTGATTTGCGGTTTTGGTTTAATGTCGGTATTAATGCAAAGGTTTTCAATACCTTCACGTAATCTATCGATCAAGTCTGTTGTCTCTTTGATATTGGTTTGCGGCATGCAAAGAAGAAATTCTTCACCTCCGTAACGATAAACTGTGTCATAAGTACGAATATTTTTTAGCATGTACTGCACTACACTTTTTAATACAAGATCACCCACAACATGACCATAGTCATCATTGACTGTTTTAAAATGATCCAGATCCATCATTGCAATACTGCAATTTTGAGCCTTTCGTTTTACCAGTTCATGTTGTTCCCGTAACCGTGTCAACATACCAATACGGTTATTGGCACCAGTTAATGGATCAAGGTTGAACAGGGAATCCTGTAGTTCGCGTTGCAGGCTTGTTATCTGTAAGCGTAAACGTTCAACTGAATTTTCAAACTGATCATAGATAAATGCATCAATTGATGGGTTGTTTGCTCCATACAGTAGTAATTGGGATGCAAGCTGATGCATATGAGCGTGCTCTTGTTCAATGGCGATAAAACCAGGATGTGTACGTAAACTCTCAGTGGCAAAATTGTAGTACCATTGTCCAAATTGACACTCTCGATGGGCATCTTTTCGTATGTCTCTCTGGTCATAAGGAAGCCCACAAATAAGTGTTCGTGTTATACCTTCGAACCACGTATGGTGATTACGGATAGCCTGGTCAAGTTGACCCAGAATGATCTGTAGTTCTTCCTGGTTAATGTTTAACATCAAAAGCTCCTCTTATGCCAGATCACATTTGGAATCTGAATACAGGCTATTATGTTAAGAGAGATTCCCAGGTCGCTCTCTAATAAAATATTTTATTAAGCCAAGTATAAACTATATTTTTTAAAGATTAGGGCCATTGCTTGTAATGAAACTGAGAATAAAAAATATTAATAAGATATGTTTATCAGTATTTAATAATTATTTCCATTTCATCAATAAAACGTTCCAAATCATTTTCTTTAATCTCTCCCATGCATGAGATACGGAATAAGGATTTGGAAAATCCACCTTGTCCGGCGTAAATAATATAGCCTGCTTTTTTCAATTTATCATGTAGTTCTTCATAAGAGATGCCATCAGGTAAATGAAAAGCATTGAGTACGCATGAGCAATCTTCTTTATCAAAGTAGGGTTTAATATTGAGTGATTCAAGACCCGAACGAACTATGTCCATTCGTTGCCAGTATTGTTGATGACGTTTTTGCCAGCCACCAATGTCATTTAATTCATTTAATGCTTCATCCAGCGCATAAAAAGTTTGGATGGACTGTGTAAAAGGTGTGCCGTCTGCATCCTGATTTTTTAAATAGGTAACCAGATCGAGATAGAGTGTACGTGCCGGTGTTGCAGACATTTGTTTCATATTTTCGCGATTTCCGATAACAAAAGAGGTGCCGGGTACAGCATGTAAACATTTATTTGCCGTTGCTGCACAGGCAGCAATATTCCATTCGTTGAATTTGATTTCCTCTGCACCGAAACTGCTGACGGCATCAAGTAGTAATGGAACGCTACCGTATTGTTTGCAGAGTTTCGCTATGTCATCGATATTATTTAATCGACCTGTTGTTGTTTCGTGATGTACGACAGCAACGTGTGACAATTCTTTATGGTATTGCAGTTCTCCTTCTAGTTTCTCCAGATCAATTTCATCTCCCCATTCATGATGGAGTACAACATAGTCGAGATCATGTATCTGTGCGATCTTTGTCAAACGTTCACCATAAACGCCATTCTCTATTATCATTACCTTTCCATGTGCAGGTATAAAACTGGTCATCATGGCTTCCATGGCAGAAGTACCGGAACCGGTAAATAGAATGCTTGCCCATTGTTCTGATGATAGTTGATAAACTTCAAGTAAGTTCTGTCTTATCCTGTTTTGCAGTTCGATGAATTCCTGTTCGCGATGGCACAGATCAGGTTTCAGCAAAGCCTTGCGAACACGTTCGCTTAAAACAACAGGGCCAGGATTTAATAAAATATTCATAATCAGAAACGGCTTCCTATCTGTTTCATTGCACGAGTCAAAACTTCAACAGGTGTGACATTAGGTCTGGGTAGATCGTCTATCGTACCTGAACATATCTTTAAATGACCGAACACCGGGCCATCATGCCCGTTTGATGCAAACAGTTCATCAATTAAATCAATTTGATTTCCGGACAGGCTTACTGCATAACCACTGGCTTCAGCCACTTTGGCAAAATTGATATTACCGGCAACAGTTGCCTGACCACCCGTTGAGTCATGCACTTCGTTATCTAATAATATATGAATTAAGTTATTACCTGCATAACTGCCTATTGTTGCGAAATTACCCATACGCATGAGTCCGGCACCGTCACCATCAATGACTATCACTTTTAAATCCGGTCTTGCCAGGGCAACGCCCAAACCTAACGAAGAGGCACAACCCATGGAGCCAACCATGTAAATTTGATTGGGACGATCATCGATGGCAAACAGTTCACGACCGGTAAAACCGGTAGTTGCGATGATTAATGATTCACCTACTGGGGAGAGTTCTACAATTCTTCTTAATACCGTATTTCTATCAAGCGGTTCGTTATTGTTTGAATAGTTTGTTCTCAGTTCAGTTTTACGGTTGGAAATGTCTTTAACCGGATTTTTATATAATTCTTGCGGAGCAACGGTTCCTTTTTCCATGACAAAGGCATAGGGGCGTTTTTCTTTTTCCATATATTCTGCGGCACGATTTAGAGCGGGTCCAATTTCTTCCGCAGTTTTTGGAAATATTTCCCAGGGCACCCGCATGACATCAAACAATTCTTTTGTGATTTGCCCCATTAATTCATGCTGTGGTTCATCTTTAACACCCGGTTGTCCTCGATGAGTCGTGATGATTAAAAATGGAATACGAAAGACATAGGACAGTGAGGTAATTGGACTGACGGCATTACCCAGTCCCGAGTTTTGCATCATAACAATGGAACGTTGTCCGCCTATTGCTGCCCCGGCTGCAGTGGCCAAGGCATCACCTTCATTGGCGGATGAAACATACTCTAATGAGTCATCATTAATAACGTAATTAATAAACGGTGTCAGAAAGGAGCAGGGGACACCGGTATACCGACTAAAACCGAGTTCTTTTGCTGCTTCGACAAATTCTCGTGCTTCTATCAATGCTTTTCTCTTTTAATAATGTTTATTGTGTAAAATCGCCGGCGCGATCGATATCGTCTAATGAATTAACATCCAACCAATGTCCATCAATATAATGGACGTTTATGGGTTTACCTTCTTCGATAAGATAATTAAGCAAGTCAGGCAATGTCAGTGAATCGAAATCGTCTCTTTTACTAAGTTCCTTTATGGCTTTTTCAATCCATGTACGTCCTTTCTTGCGAATACGCATCATCCCTATCCAGTAACCGGACGGTTTTTTATTCTTAAATTTTTTGGATGAACAAATATGATTCAATGTTACGTTTAGCATAAAGGGTGAACGATCGTCAGCTTTACTGCAGTAGGCAAAATCAGGTGCCCCGGAGATGTTAGGGTTATCCAATGCAGAATCTACAACGACAACAATATCACCCTCTGATTCCAGTAAGTCTCGTAATATGTAGCCCCTGAATAAGAGATCGCCATAAAGTATCAACATATCATCGCTGAAGTCCGGTAAGGCGTAACTCAGAGAGGTCAGTTCATCCGAACTTTCATATTTTTTATTAACCCGTTTCTTAATGCCGGGCAGATCAATCGCATTGGATTTATAGCCTGCGATTACTGTTGATTTTTTAATGCCCAGTTTTTTTAATTCACTCATTAAACGATGCAATAAGGTTTGGCCCCCGATACTCAACATCGCCTTGGGTTTATCGTGAGTGAGTTCACGTAGTTCGCTGCCTCTACTTGCGGCAAGGACAATAGCGTTAATGTTCGATTGCTGACTGAGATAACGCTCCTGTGCCTGACTCAATTCTTCTGCACCTTGTAAGGTAAAGATATGGCTGACCGTTGCGATTTTGTCTTCGATATCGGCAACCGATTCTGATTCAAAAATTCGTTTACTCCGTTCTTCCATTGCAGCAATAGAGGAACGAATCATGTGATTGGCCCAGATGACCAGATCGATACCTGCTTTACGAAAGGCCTCGGTTGGTGTGCTGTAATATTTTGTTGGAACAATAACGAGTGGTAATCGACCTGCCCATTCCCTGGCAAACGTCAGGATTTCATCAGGCCGCGACTGTTTGCTATGAATTAAAATACCATCAGCACCGGCTTTACGATAAGCCTCGGCTCGCTTCAGGGCCTCTTTCATACCCCAACCGGCGATCAAGGCTTCCACCCGGGCAACAATACAAAAATCATCATCAACCTGACTGTCCTTGCCGGCTTTTATCTTTCCACAAAATTCATCGATTTCAGCAAGCGGCTGTTTCTCTCCATCAATAAAACTATTGGTTTTTGGAAATTGCTTATCTTCAATACAAACACCGGCAATATCACGTTGTTCCAGTTTCATGACCAGTCGACGCATATTATTGAAATTGCCATAGCCGGTATCACCGTCTAGCAGGATAGGAATTGACGTTACATCTGACATGAATTCCAGCATGTCAACAACCTGGGTCCAACTGGCCTCATTACTGTCGCGTACGCCAAATTGTGCAGACATGGAGAGTCCGCTTCCCCAGATGCCTTTAAACCCTGCTTGTTCGACTATTTTCGCGGAAATTCCATTGTGTGCTTCCAGTATGAATTCCAGTTTTTTAGATTCCAGTAGCTTACGTAGTTGTTTTGTCTTTTTTGCTTTGCTCATTAGCTTTAATTCATTTTATTTTGTGAAAGACGAGGTAATATTTCAGTTTCTGCTCGATTTATATCTTCCGGAAAGTCGATTTCTATCCAGGCCAACTCAGTAATATCTTCGTAGCCAAATTGTTCCGGAAATTTCAGGACTAAATCACGCAGGACTTCCTCGTAAGGGGCGTCATTATCATCATTCGACAGGTACTCTTCAATACAATTGACAATCTGTTTTCCAGTTTGATTAGAGAATTTAAAAAAGCCTACGGACTCACCAATAGTGTCATAATTTAAACTCTCTGCTAGCTGTTTCCTGAATTCAACAATGTTTCCTTGATCATTGATGCACAGTTTTACCGGTTCATCGCCCGGGATAAAATTACGATCGAGTAGAAAGCAATTTTCGATCTCGGTATTAATCAATCGTTCCAGAATCAATGGGTCATAAAGAACATCGGCATCCATCAAGATAAATTCTGGCTCATTTGTGATAACGTTTAATGCACATTGCAGACTAATAATACTTCCTTCGGTATAACGTGGATTATTAACAAACCGTATATTGCCTCCCGCATTTCGCAGGTGTTCCATAAGCAATTTTGATTGATAGCCCGTTACTATGATGATGTCTCTGATATTGTTAGCCAACAGAATTTCGATGTGACGTTGTAGTAAACTTTTTCCGTTAAATTCAAGCAGTGATTTTGGTTTATTTTCGGCCCGATTGCCGAGTCTGTTGCCAATTCCTGCCGCAAGAATGATCGCCTTCATGTGAACTGTTTGTACCTCGTAATTGCAATAAATACTGTTGGTGGGATAAGTTGTCGTTAATAAGCAACTATACGGGATTTTTTCATTTGTGAAAAAACAGTCATTTTCTGCAATTCAACTAAATGAATAAAACTCAATAATTTATCGATAATGTGTTTTAATTATATTATGTAAGCCATTATAACTATAGTAATTAAAGGCATAAATGGGAATACCCGAAAAACTAGGTAAATATGAGATCAAAGAGCAGATCGGTCGCGGTAGTATGGGTGTCGTCTATCGTGGATATGATCCGTTTACTGATTGTAATGTTGCTGTAAAAGTGGCCATATCTGAGGCATTAAAAGACAAGGAATCCGGTGAACGCTACAAAAAAATGTTTTTTAATGAGGCGCATACGGCCGGGACGCTAAAACACCCCAACATTGTCGAAATTCTTGATGCCGGGATCGACGAAGATCATTGCTATATCGTCATGGAATTTGTTGATGGAGCTGATACTTTAAAGCCCTACTGTAATGCCAAAAATCTTTTACCGTTTGAGCTAGTAGTAGAAATAATTTTTAAATGTGCAAAAGCGCTGGACTATGCGCATCGACATGGTGTGATTCACCGTGATATCAAGCCAACCAATATTCTTCTAACGAAAGATAAAGATGTGAAGATTGCTGACTTCAGTATTGCCCATTTGATGACGTCTGATACGACTCATACTATGCCTATG
>JBNLAL010000033.1:0-10261 GCA_050302115.1 Gammaproteobacteria bacterium
AAGGCACCTGCACCTGCTGGTTCAAGCGACTCAATAATAAGCTGGTATTCCCCTCGTCCTTCATAAAGACTGATGTTTGCCCGGGCGAGGACTTGCATACCGTTTTCAGGCGCGAAACGCAGGCCGGTTTGGCGGTTCTTGAACATTGCACAGCGTACCTGCGCGGAGACATCTTTTAAGGTGAAATAAATATGTCCCGATGCCGGTTTAGCGAAATTGGAGATTTCACCCTGCACCCAAATTGATGGGAAAACTTCTTCAAGCACATTGCGTACTTCGCGGTTCAGGCGACTAATTGTGTAAATATCGTTTGGAGAAGGGTTAGAAACAGGCATATTTATAATGTTAAGCGATATAAATGTCTAAACAAAGTGTCAGACCGGTTGCTGTTGATGAAGTTGCGACTATAATTGGCGGTTATTTTTAACGCCAATAATGGACCCATTCATGAAGATTGCAGAAGAAGCCCTCACATTTGATGATGTTTTACTCATTCCTGATTATTCCGAGGTCTTGCCACGTGAAGTTTCTCTGCAAACTCAACTGACACGTGAGATAACGCTCAATATTCCAATTGTTTCAGCTGCTATGGACACGGTAACAGAGTCCGGTCTGGCTATTGCTTTGGCGCAGGAAGGGGGTATAGGCATTATCCATAAGAATATGAGTCCCGAAATGCAGGCCAAGAATGTACGCCGTGTAAAAAAATACGAAAGTGGAGTCATTAAAGAACCACTGACTGTTGGGCCCCACACCAGTATTCAGGAGGTCATCGATCTTACTAATGAAAAGAATATTTCCGGTGTACCAGTAGTAGATGGTGAGGAACTGGTCGGTATAGTAACCAGTCGCGATCTGCGCTTTGAAAAGAAACCCGATGATCCGGTAAGAAATATCATGACGCGTAAGGAAAATCTGGTGACAGTTCGGGAAAATGCCAGTAAAGATGAAGTACGTGATCTGTTACATAAACACCGTATTGAAAAGGTGCTCGTTGTTAACGATAAATTTCAACTGGCTGGTTTAATTACGGTTAAGGATATGCAAAAAGCATCAGAATATCCAAATGCCTGCATTGACTCTTCAGAACGATTACGTGTGGGTGCTGCTGTTGGTGTAGGTGAGGCATCTATGGAACGAGTAGAACAATTAGTTGAATCCGGTGTCGACGTTATTGTGGTTGATACTGCACATGGTCATTCCAAAGGTGTTCTGGAGATGGTCAAGTGGATCAAAAAGACATTTAAGGATACCCAGGTTATCGGCGGCAATATTGCGACAGGTGATGCTGCTCTGGCTCTAGTCGATATGGGTGCTGATGCCGTTAAGGTAGGTATTGGTCCTGGATCTATCTGTACCACACGTATTGTCAGCGGTGTTGGGATGCCACAAATAACCGCTGTGGCCAATGTGGCAAAGGCGCTAAAAAGTAAAGGTGTCCCATTGATTTCCGATGGCGGTATTCGGTATTCGGGAGATATTGCCAAAGCATTGGCGGCAGGTGCCTACAGTGCAATGATTGGTGGGTTATTTGCTGGAACAGAAGAAGCACCCGGTGAAGTTGAGCTTTATCAGGGTCGTTCTTATAAATCTTATCGAGGTATGGGTTCATTAGGAGCCATGTCACTACAACATGGATCTTCCGATCGTTACTTTCAGGAAAATGATGAAATCGAAAAACTCGTGCCGGAAGGGATAGAGGGACGTGTTCCCTATAAAGGATCGCTTTCTGCAATCGTACACCAGTTATCAGGGGGTATTCGTGCTGCTATGGGGTATACCGGCTGTGTAAGTCTGAAAGACATGCGGGAAAAAGCAAAATTTGTACGTTTGACCAGTGCCGGTTTTACAGAAAGTCATGTTCATGACGTTACAATTACTAAAGAACCACCTAATTACCGTGTCTGATTTTGAAAGCCCTCATTCCGAGAACTTTCAAGAATAATAATTGAAGCATAAATATTAAATGACCACAGACATACACTCTGAACGCATTCTGATCCTGGATTTTGGGTCACAATACACTCAATTGATTGCCCGGCGCGTGCGCGAAGCAGGTGTTTACAGTGAGATACATCCCTTCGATATGGATGAAACGGCAATTAAAGAATTCAATCCCAAGGCAATTATTCTTTCCGGTGGCCCCGAGTCGGTTACAGCTTTAAACGGTTTTCGTGCTCCAGATATTGTTTTCAATATGGGGCTACCTGTTTTGGGTATTTGTTACGGTATGCAAACCATGGCCGAACAACTCGGTGGTAAGGTCGCCAGTTCGAACCTGAGAGAATTTGGTTATGCGCGGATTCGTGCACGTGGTCATTCTGACTTACTAAAAGATATTCAGGATGAAGCCAATGACGAAGGACATGGCTTACTGGATGTCTGGATGAGTCATGGTGATCGCGTTGAAGCATTACCCGAAGGTTTCAAAGTTATTGCCTCTACCGATAACGCACCGATTGCCGGTATTGCTGATGAAGCACGCAAGTTTTATGGTCTACAATTTCATCCGGAAGTCACGCATACCTCGCAAGGTCAGGCTATCTTGCAACGTTTCCTGCATGAAATTGCAGGTTGTCATGCCTTGTGGACAACCGCAAACATTGT
Organism: Gammaproteobacteria bacterium; assembly: GCA_050302115.1. Lineage (GTDB taxonomy): Bacteria > Pseudomonadota > Gammaproteobacteria > Eutrophobiales > Eutrophobiaceae > JBNLAL01. The sequence continues at coordinate 2,608 of JBNLAL010000033.1, forward strand.
GGAAGATGCCATTGCCCGTGTTAAGCAACAGGTGGGCAATGATAAGATTCTATTGGCCTTATCAGGCGGTGTTGATTCATCTGTAGTTGCCGCACTCTTACATGAAGCTATTGGTGATCAACTGGTTTGTGTCTTTGTTGATAACGGATTACTTCGTTTAAATGAAGGCGACCAGGTGATGGAAACCTTTGCCGAACATATGGGCATTAATGTAATTCGTGTAAATGCTGAACAACGTTTCCTTGATAAATTAAAAGGTGTTGAGGATCCGGAAGACAAACGCAAGATCATTGGTAATGAATTTATTTATGTCTTTGAAGAACACTCACATGATGTGGAAGGTATTAAATGGTTGGCACAAGGAACAATCTATCCTGATGTAATTGAATCTGCAGGTGCCAAGACCGGCAAAGCACACGTAATTAAATCACATCATAATGTGGGTGGTTTGCCCGATACCATGAAAATGGAACTGGTTGAACCTTTACGCGAACTTTTCAAGGATGAAGTCCGTAAGCTGGGAGTACAGTTAGGTTTACCCAAAGAAATGGTTTATCGCCATCCATTTCCTGGACCGGGTCTGGGTGTACGTATACTTGGTGAAGTTAAAAAAGAATATGCTGATCTGTTACGCCATGCCGATCATATTTTTATTGAAGAGCTTAGAAAAAATAATCTGTATGATGAAGTCAGTCAGGCCTTTACCGTTTTCCTTCCGGTAAAATCCGTTGGTGTCATGGGCGATGCCAGAAAGTATGATTATGTTGTTTCCTTGCGTGCCGTTGTCACCGTTGATTTCATGACTGCACATTGGGCACATTTACCTTATGATTTCCTGGGACATGTTTCCAGCCGAATTATCAACGAAGTCGATGGTATCTCTCGTGTTACCTATGACATATCCGGCAAGCCGCCGGCCACAATCGAGTGGGAATAAAATCCTGTTCAAAATTGCTGCACTCGCTAATATTTCGTTTAAAACAATCTCGAAATGCTCATTTACTAGCGTGTAAATTCGGCTTTGGCTCCATGCGTTGCTCTAACTCCTGCATCCATGCAGTCGTCCGCTTTCTCGCTTGTTTTTGCCTCGTCTTAGCTTCGTTCGCTTAATTTTGAAGCAGGATTTGTAGATAATATTTACATGAAAACTAATGAATATTGGATGCAACGTGCTTACGAATTGGCACAACAGGCAAAGGAACATGATGAAGTCCCTGTTGGGGCAGTCATAGTTTATAAAGGTAATATTATTGGTGAAGGTTGGAACCAGCCGATCTCTTCCAATGATCCAACATCTCATGCCGAAATCGTTGCACTAAGAGAAGCAGGGAAGATAATGAGTAATTACCGTCTTCCCGATGCAGTGATGTATGTTACTCTCGAACCTTGTGCGATGTGTGCCGGAGCCCTGGTTCATGCACGTATCGATAGACTGGTTTATGCGGTTGATGATTTAAAAACCGGTGCCTGTGGCAGCGTGTTTAATCTCTTACAGACTGATGAATTAAACCACAAGGTAGAAATAGAGAAGGGCGTCATGGAAGAAGAATGTCGAACATTAATACAGGATTTCTTTAGAACAAAAAGAGTTAAATGAAGTGAGTACTGCAACTCAACAGGCAGAACAACTGGCCGAATTATTTTTAAAAACTTCCAGCAAGTTAGTAACAGCAGAATCCTGTACCGGTGGCGGGCTTGCAGAAATATTAACGCGCATTCCCGGAAGTTCTGCCTGGTTTGAACGTGGTTATGTCACTTATTCTAATGAATCCAAACAAGAGTTGTTATCGGTTCCGTTAAAAACGCTGGAACAATTTGGTGCTGTCAGTGAAGAAACGGCGATCGCCATGGCAGAAGGTGCACTGGCAAACAGTCATGCTGATTATAGTGTTTCCATCACCGGTATTGCCGGGCCAGATGGGGGTACGGAAGAGAAACCGGTCGGTACAGTTTGTTTCGCCTGGTGCAAACGACATGAAGGTGGTAATGCAACACGCATTCACTTTGAAGGCGATCGAATTAAAATAAGAGAGCAAGCATGTATGTTAGCCATGCAGGGTTTAATCGATATTTTACAGAAATTTTCTGACTAACAAATGGCTCGATTATTCTTTGCCCTTTGGCCAGATGATGAAATAAGAACGCAACTTGAGAATGTCACCAAACAATTTAAAAAAGAAAATATCAGACTTGTAAAAAAATCAAACTTGCATATCACGCTGGAATTTTTAGGTGAAATTTCCGGACAAGATAAGGATCAACTGGTTGAAAGAATAAATAAACTGCAACATCAACCATTTGATATTGAACTGACACGAACGGGTTTTTGGAAGAAACCGCAGATATTATGGATAGGCACAACGAATATACCAGAACCATTATTAACACTGGTTAAATCGATCAGGAAGTGCGTTAAACAACAAGGTTTAAAAACGGATAAAAGAGAATACAGGCCACATGTCACCATAGCCAGAAAGGTAAAACAAATTATTCTTCCAAAAGAAACATTTTATATTTTGTGGCCTGTTAAAAGTTTTGCTTTGGTGATATCAGAATCAACGGAGAAAGGTGTTGAGTATCGTGTTTTGCAGAAGTGGTCTTTGCTAAACTAGTCTTAAAAAGGGTTTTTATATGCATCAAATTCTGGTTTATGCAGATTCATTAAGTTGGGGCATTATCCCGGAAACTCGTAATCGTTTTGCGTTTGAACAACGTTGGCCCGGGATTATGGAACGCGAACTTGTTAATGCAGGTAAGTCAGTACGTGTGATTGAAGACTGTCTCAATGGCCGGCGTACCGTTTGGGAAGATCCCTTCAAACCCGGACGCAATGGATTACTTGGTCTGGAACAACGTATTGAGATCAATTCACCTTTATCTTTAGTGATTGTGTTCCTTGGTACCAATGATTTTCAGGCGGTGCATCAATACAATGCCTGGCAGTCGGCCCAGGGTATTAGAGCTATTATTAATGCAATACGTCGTGCCCCGATAGAACCGGGCATGCCTGTTCCTGAAATCCTGATCATTGCGCCACCCGAAGTAAAAGAAGCAAAAGGATCGGCAGTACAAAAATTTGAAAAAGCCAGGAAAAAAATGAGAGGTATATCCGAAGCGTTTCAACAAGTGGCTAAAGAGACGAATTGTCATTTCTTTGATGCGGGTACCGTGACAGATTTAAGTAAAGTGGATGGTGTACATTTCGATGAAGATCAGCATCTGGTTTTAGGCAAAGCTTTATCCAAACGGGTTGAATCTTTAATTAACTAATTAAATGCCCAGCTGGCAAAGGGTTCTATTTCATCCCGGTTTAAAACAATCAATTGATACTTGTTGGGGTTCAGTGAATGTTCTTCTGTCGTATCTACCGACAGTTGTTGTAACAAGTAGCCGATTAAGGCACGGCGAATTTTTATTTCAATAATCTCATTCTTACTGCCGTAATCGATCAAGAGGCTAGTTCGATTTTTCTCGTCCAGTTTGGGGTGAGGAGTGAGTTGCAAGGTAATGATCTCGACCCAGTCATCATCATATTGTGCACTGGACTCTGCTTCCTTATCCAGACACTCGGCATCTTCAAAACGGGATAATACAAAATCACGGAAATCAAAGGTCTCTTCATTGTAAGCGCGGACATGCCAGCGAAAACCGGTATTTACCAGCGAATGGGGTTCGATAATCCGTTCCTGATTTGCCTTTCTATCTGAAAGTGAGTGATAACTAACTTTCAATTTCTTCTTGTTATGTATTGCCCTGGTAACTTGTGCCAATACGGTTTTACTCGGTAATCGATTCGGCAGTGAAAGACTGGCAACCGGGATACCAAAAACGTCTTTATTTCTACTAGGACCGCCCACCACGGTCAGGTTGGCCTCGATCATGGGCAAGACAGTGGCTGGCGAAAGATCGGCGAAGACTTCCTTGAAATCTCTCGTTGGGACAAAACCAAAGACATTATGCTTGTATATCAGGTTTTCCGGAGCGATATCACTGTATTGCTTTAAATCCTTGGTAGCGGCAGCATCAGAGATACCAAATGCCTTGGCCACACCGCTACGCGTCACCAGACCCGTGTAATAGGCCATGAGCTCTATATATTCGAGCCTTTGACGTGTTGCCCATTTAATCTCGTTTAGCATTGTTTTTACGCGTTGTTACCCAAATCAAATGATTTTAAAAAAGTATACAGGAGCCAACCTGACCTTAATAAAATATATTACATAGTAAAAAATACTAAGGTGATAAAAAATATTGACATAGTGGAAAGTATAGCCTAATCTTTTGTCAAGCTGGTCATTCGGGGAATGACTGACCTTTAAACTTAAAGGTGCTTTTGAAAATGAATTTATTTTTGTGAGAGCAAGGAAGCGCCGCGCGCAGAACCAGAGTGTATGGATTAATACATGAGGATTTGAGCACGGAGCAACGCAGCTATCGCGGAAATAAAACATTTTCATAAGTACCCACAATGAGGAGATATAACAAATGGGCGCAGCTAACGTAGATGAAGATAAAAAGAGAGCGTTAACCATGGCACTGAGCCAGATTGAAAAACAATTTGGTAAAGGCTCTGTAATGAAGATGGGTGATCAGCCTGTAGCGAAGGTACCCACCGTAAGCACCGGTTCATTAGGGTTAGATATTGCATTGGGTGCAGGTGGACTACCTTATGGTCGTGTTGTTGAAATATATGGACCGGAGTCTTCCGGTAAAACCACGTTAACGCTGTCAGCGATTGCGGAAGCACAAAAGCAGGGAAAGACCTGCGCCTTTATCGATGCGGAGCATGCACTTGATCCTGTTTATGCCGAAAAGCTGGGCGTGAACATTGATGATTTACTGGTTTCTCAACCGGACACAGGTGAACAGGCGCTGGAAATTTGTGACATGTTAGTACGCAGTGGTGCCGTGGAACTGGTAGTTATTGACTCAGTTGCGGCATTGGTACCGAAGGCAGAGATCGAAGGCGAAATGGGAGATTCGCATATGGGTCTTGCTGCACGTTTGATGTCACAGGCCCTAAGAAAACTAACCGGTAATATCAAACGCGCCAATTGCTGTGTGATCTTTATTAACCAGATACGTATGAAGATCGGTGTCATGTTCGGTAACCCGGAAACAACAACCGGTGGTAATGCATTGAAGTTTTATTCATCTGTGCGTCTGGATATTCGTCGCATTGGTGCGATTAAAAAAGGCGATGAAGTGGTGGGTAATGAAACCCGCGTGAAAGTGGTTAAGAACAAGGTGGCGCCACCATTCAAGCAGGCCGAATTCGATATCCTGTATGGTGAAGGTATTTCCCGTCATGGTGAAATCATCGATCTGGGTGTAAAGCTGGATCTCATTGATAAAGCCGGTGCCTGGTATAGCTATGGCGATGAACGCATCGGACAGGGTAAAGACAACGTGCGTAATTACCTGAAGGAAAACCCGGAAATCGCCGAAGAACTTGAAGCTAAGATCCGGGAAAAATTATTACCTACAGTTGTGGTAGAAAGTGCAGCAGAAGAAGCTGAAGAAGAGGCCGAAAAAGAAGGAGCAACAGTCTGAGTAACGAACGCCAGGAAGTCCTGAAACGTGCCTGTGACTTCCTGGCAAGACGTGAGCACAGTCGCAAGGAATTGGAGCACAAACTATCACGTGCTTGTGATGACAGTGCGTTAGTCGAGGAACTACTGGATAAACTTGTCGAGGAAGGATTACAAAGTGATGAACGCTTTACTGAGGCCTTTGTTCATCACCGCCTGAACAAGGGGCAGGGCCCAATGAAGATTGTTCAGGAACTGCGACAACGCGGCATTGAACAACATTTGATTGAGCAATGTCTTGAATCCGGTTCAGTTGATTGGCTATCGTTGGCAGAGGAAATAAGGACGAAAAAATTTGGAGATGAACTGCCTTCTGATTATCAAAAGAAGGCAAAACAGTCGCGTTTCCTATATAGTCGCGGTTTTAGTTCGGACGTAATTAATACCTTATTAAAATAATAATGAAAACCAGTAACGACATTCGACAATCATTTCTGGATTTTTTTAAATCCAAGGATCATGAGATCGTATCGAGTAGCTCTTTAGTCCCTTCGAACGATCCGACACTTCTATTTACCAATGCCGGTATGGTGCAGTTCAAGGATTTATTTCTTGGCAGGGAAAAACGTGATTATAAACGTGCCGCATCATCACAGCGTTGTGTCCGTGCCGGTGGTAAACATAATGACCTGGAAAATGTAGGTTATACCGCACGCCATCACACCTTCTTTGAGATGTTGGGTAATTTTAGTTTTGGTGATTATTTCAAAAGAGAAGCCATAACCTATGCCTGGGAATATCTAACCGAGGTGTTAAAGATCCCTGAAGATCGTCTATGGGTTACAGTGTTTGAGGATGATGATGAAGCGGCAGACATCTGGTTAAAAGAGATCGGTGTTTCGAAAAAACGTTTCAGTCGTTGCGGCGAAAAGGATAACTTCTGGTCCATGGGTGATACTGGTCCCTGTGGTCCTTGCAGTGAGATCTTTTATGATCATGGTGAAGATATTCCCGGTGGTCCGCCAGGAACGAAAGATGCCGATCTGGATCGTTATGTTGAGATCTGGAATCTGGTATTTACACAATACGATCGTGATAGCGACGGAACACTAAAACCGATACCTCATCCTTCTGTTGATACGGGCATGGGACTTGAGCGTATCACTGCTGTCATGCAGGATGTACATAACAATTACGATATCGAACTCTTTCAAAAGATCATTAAAGGTATCAAGGATCTCGCGGGTAATGAAGATCTTGAATTAACCTCAAGTCGGGTTGTAGCCGATCACATTCGTTCCTGTGCTTTCCTGATTACCGACGGTGTGCTTCCTTCCAATGAAGGGCGAGGCTATGTATTACGACGCATCATCCGTCGTGCAATTCGTCATGGCAATAAACTGGGTTTCAAAGAGCCGTTTTTTTACAAGCTGGTTGTGGTTTTGGAAGAAGTCATGGGTGAAGCTTATCCTGAGTTAACACAATCCAAGTCACATGTTGAAAAAGTTTTATTTAACGAAGAAGAACGTTTTGCTGAAACGTTGGAACAGGGTTTAAAAGTATTGGATGATGTGATTAACAGGATGGAAGGTAAAGTAATCAACGGAGAGGATGTCTTTCGTTTATATGATACCTATGGTTTTCCCGTTGATTTGACTGCCGATATTGCTCGTGAGCGAGATCTTGAAGTAGATATGCCGGGTTTTAACAAGGCCATGGCAGAACAACGTAAACGGGCCCGCGCTGCCAGCAAGTTTGATGTGGGTGTTTCAGTTAACGCTGATGATAACCTGGTTAGTGCATTTACAGGTTACGATCGTTTTCAACAAAAGACGACGGTTTTAGCGCTTTATCAGGATGGTCGTAGTGTCCAGTCCCTTAACCCTGGTGATGTAGGTGGTGTTATTTTATTGGAGACACCATTTTATGCCCAGTCCGGGGGTCAGGTCGGTGATAAAGGTGAATTGTTTGTGGGTGATGTTTTCTTTGAAGTTGAGGACACAAAAAAACAAGGCCAATCTCATATTCATCTTGGTGTATTAAGAACAGGCTCTATAAAAGTCGGCGATGTGGTTAACGCTTCTGTTGATCAATCGCGTCGAATTCACATCATGCGTAATCAT
>JBNLAL010000034.1:0-10102 GCA_050302115.1 Gammaproteobacteria bacterium
GTCATGGACGGACCGGGAGAAATATTTTCCCCCCCTTGTTTCCAAAACGTATATTCATGAGCGTCTGATATTTTATAATGCATTATCTGTCTACCCCGGAGTTTTATAATGGATGCTATAACCGCAATTAAAGAAAGACGTGCTGTCAAACATTTTGATCCTGAGCATGAATTAACTGAAGCCGAAATTGAAGAATTAATCCAATTGGCAATGCTGTCACCGACAGCCTTTAATCTTCAACATTGGCGTTTTGTCATTGTTAAAGATAAGGCATTAAGAAAACAAATCAGATCGGTATCATGGGATCAGGCACAGGTTACCGATGCTTCCTTATTAATCATTTTGACTGCAGATATGAATTCCTGGAAAAAAGAACCGGAACAGTACTGGCGCAATGCGGATAAGGAAGTACAGGACTTTCTGGTTCCCGCCATTAACGGTTATTACGACGGTAAAGAACAGGTACAAAGAGATGAAGCCTTTCGCTCGATGGGCATTGCCGCACAGACTTTAATGATTACGGCCAGGGCTATGGGTTATGACTCCTGTCCTATGGACGGTTTTGATTTTGGAGAAGTCGGTAAATTGATTAACTTACCTGATGATCATGTTATCGGGATGTTTGTTGCCATTGGTAAAGCCACACAAGCTGCCTGGCCAAGGCCTGGACAACTCTCCAGGGAAGAAGTGTTAATAGAAAATACTTTTTAAACATGCCTGAACAATCCTGCGTTTCAGACACGCAAAATATTTGCTGGGTCCGGTTTAACCCACTTGGTAAATATTTTCAGTAATCAGTAAAGTCAGGTCTTCGGTTTAGACTTGTCGTACAACATATAAAAAAGATAACTAATGATCACGAATGTGACCAGCACGACAATCATAGACATTAAACCAATAGGATTACCAAACAGCAGTTTTAACCAAAGATCCATAATAATCTCCTGCCACTATTTTCGAATTCAGTTTAAAACTAAAACACTGTTCAAACTTGCCTCTTGATCCAGATCAATTTTTACCGATTTAAAGAAGTATCTGATTAATATAGGGACCTGTAGCGTAAAAAGAAGTCTGTATATCAAACTTCTTCATGTATCAAATTCACCAGTTGTCGTAACGCCTGACCGCGATGACTGAGATGATTTTTTGTCTCTGGTGCTAATTCCGCTGACGTGCATCCATGTGTCGGTACAAAAAAGATCGGATCATAACCAAAACCGTTGTCTCCTTTGGGTTCGGTGATTAACTTTCCTTTCCAGATTCCCTGACTGATGACGGGTACCGGATCGTTTGCATTTCGCATATAAACCATGACACAAACAAACTGGGCCATGCGATCCTCCTCCGGTAAATCTTTTATGTCTTCAATAAGTTTATAAAGATTGTCTTCATCACTGGCACCGATACCGGCATAACGTGCGGAATAGATCCCGGGACGGCCATCCAGTGCAGGTACTTCAAGGCCGGAATCATCGGCAATAGCCGGATGATGGGTATGTGCAGCTGCATTACGCGCCTTGATTAAGGCATTCTCGACGAATGTGAGTCCGGTCTCTTCTACTTCTTCGACATTAAACTTTGATTGTGAAATAACACTGATTGATAAATCTTCCAGTAAGGCATTTATCTCCTTTGCCTTACCGGGGTTATTACTGGCAAGAACGAATTCCTTATCTGTTATCACGCTGTACCTATAACTTTTCTTTGATGATCAAATAATTCGTTAATCCCTTTTTGTGCCAGTCCCAACATGTTGTTGAGTTCATCCGGCGAAAAAGGATGGCCTTCAGCAGTACCCTGCACTTCAATAAAATGATTGTCATCATTCATAACCACATTCATGTCAGTTTCAGCGGTAGAGTCTTCGGCATAATCCAGATCCAGTACCGGTGTGCCTTGATAGATACCTACCGAGATCGAAGCAATCATGGCTTTAACCGGGTTGGTTTCTATCAAACCATCCGCCTGAACCTTTTTCACAGCATCACATAAGGCAACATAGGCCCCTGTAATTGATGCAGTACGCGTACCGCCATCAGCCTGAATAACATCACAATCGACCACAATGGTATTTTCTCCCAGCGCTGCCATATCCACGACTGCTCTAAGCGAACGGCCAATGAGACGTTGTATTTCCATGGTACGGCCACCTTGCTTATTTTGTGTAGCTTCGCGTCGCATACGGCTACCCGTAGAACGTGGCAACATACCGTATTCTCCGGTAACCCAGCCTGTACCTTTGCCCCTGAGAAACCCGGGCACACCCGCATCAAAACTGGCATTACAAATCACCTTGGTATTTCCAAATTCGATTAATACAGAACCTTCTGCATGACAGGTAAATTCTCGTGTTATGGTAACCGGTCGCATTTGGTCCGGTGAACGTCCGCTTGGGCGCATTGCACTTCCCCTTATAAAAAAGTGATGCATTATACCGATAAAATGACGATGCGTGTTTCCCCAACATGGGCGACACGTTACTATAGGGTCTGATTATCTTTCATCTTCACCGCTGCTGGAGATTGTTTTTGTGTTCAGTGAGGCGGTTAGAGCGTGATGTAGTTATTCTACTTGAGCGATGGACAACGAAACTGGGCGCAAAAACTGTCCCAGCCCTTCGGGTTGTGTATGAAAATGTGCTATTCGGTGTTGCTCGTCATTCATTTAGAATAACCAAACTTCATTCCTCGCGCCTTGACTAGCGCATTTTCATACGACAACAGAGGCGAAGATGAAAGATAATCAGACCCTAACAAAAAACAATTAACAGAAGGGACATATCAATGACTGTCAGCATGACGGCCTATGGTCGAGCCGAGCACGCAGGTGAATGGGGGCAAGCCAGTTGCGAGATTCGCAGTGTTAACCACCGTTATCTGGAAATGTCTATCCGCTTACCGGAAGAATTGAGATCACTGGAACAGAACATTCGTGATCGTATATCCAGTAAACTGAAACGGGGCAAGGTTGATTGCAATATACGTTATGAACAAAGCACTTTTACCAGTAGCGATCTTCCCGTAAACCAGGATCTACTGGATAAGTTGATTGAAACCGCGCAAAAGACCAATGAATCGCTAAAACATCCGGCAATGCTTAATCCTTTAGAATTACTCCGCTGGCCCGGTGTTTTGGATAAAGACGTACCAGACCCGAAGGCAATTGGTGCAGAAATTCTTAAACTGGTCGATCAAGCACTTGAAGCCGTCGTTGACACCCGCAAACGTGAAGGCGAAAAAATCCGTGAGTTAATCCAGGAAAGATGCCAAAAGACAAAAGAGATTGTTTCAAATGTTGAAAAGATTATGCCTGATATCCTAAACGGTATTCGTACGAAACTGGAGCAACGCGCACAGGAACTTTGTACTGAACTTGATAAGGATCGGCTGGAACAGGAACTGCTTATATTAAGTCAGAAAATGGATGTTGCAGAAGAAATGGATAGATTGAACGCACATATTGATGAGGTGAGCCGCGTTCTTAATCAGGAGGGACCTGTTGGCAGACGCCTGGATTTCCTGATGCAGGAGATGAATCGCGAAGCCAATACATTAGGATCTAAATCTGCTCACCTGGATACCAGTAACGCCTCTGTTGATCTGAAAGTTATGATCGAACAGATGCGTGAACAGATACAAAATATCGAATAAGAAGTAAGTATGAAAAATAAAACCGGTACACTATTTATCATTGCTGCACCATCCGGTGCGGGAAAGACTTCATTAATTCATGCATTAGTGGAGGACATTCATAATATTGATGTGTCAGTTTCCTATACGACACGCAAACCACGCCAGGATGAAAAAGACGGTGAGTCTTATTTCTTTGTGGATGAAGAAAAGTTTAAACAGTTAATTAATAAAAATTACTTTCTGGAATATGCCAAGGTATTTAATCACTATTATGGTACGCCCCGTGATTGGGTAGAAAATGAAATGAAAACGGGACGAAACTTTATCCTGGAAATAGACTGGCAAGGCGCGAAACAGGTGAAATCGCAGTTACGTAATTCAGTCAGTATCTTTATCCTGCCACCCGATTACCATTCTTTACGCAAACGGCTTACTGATAGACAAGGTGATGAACAGGATACAATTGATTTTCGAATGCAAGCCGCCAAAGAAGAGATATCTCATTTTAAAGAGTTTGATTTCATCGTCATCAATGATGATTTTAAACAGGCTTTAAGTGAACTCAAGGCAATAATTACGGCGACCAATCTAAGGAGCTGCCGCCAGGCAGCTTTTTATGAAGATTTTGTTGGTCAAATCATGGCACAGGACGACTGATTTCAGTACAATAGCGCCCCCAAGCAAGGCTGGCCTCACTGTAGGAAGCCGGTAAGTAATTGAACTTAATATTAAATATTTGCAGGAACGAGGAATAAAATGGCCAGACTAACTGTAGAAGATTGCCTGAAACATATCGATAATCGCTATGATCTGGTTTTATTGGCGAGCAAGCGTGCACGTCAGATTGCAATGGGTGCTGATCCTTTGGTACCGGAGGATAATGACAAACCCACCGTAGTTGCCTTGCGCGAAATTGCCGATGAACTGGTAACCCCTGACAACATCGATAAGATTAACCAATTCGACACCGAAGACGAGTTTTCTGAAGCCGACTTCGATCTTCCTACCCCGGAATAATCTATTTTTTGGGCAGTAAGGTGTGATCCTTACTGCCTTTCATATTAATTTCCCTGTGTGTACATTGACTTGTACATATTTCGATATGCCTGCATTATTTAACCGTGTTAACCATCAATGAACTTAGCAAACTAATTGGTACTTACTTGCAACCTGATCAGGTTGCAAAGGTTCAACGCGCCTATCAATTCGGTGCAAAAGCACATGAAGGTCAAAAACGCGTTAGTGGTGAACCTTATATTCATCATCCACTGGAAGTCGCATACATCCTGGGCGAGATGCATATGGATCACCAAACCTTAATGGCGGCTATCCTGCATGATGTTATTGAAGATACTCCGACGGCAAAGGAAGAACTAAAACGTAAGTTTGGTAAGGGTGTTGCTGAATTAGTCGATGGTGTTAGCAAACTGGACAAGATTCAGTTTGAGAGTGTTGCCGAAGCGCAAGCGAAAAACTTTCAAAAAATGCTGATGGCGATGAGTCATGATATCCGCGTGATATTGGTCAAGCTTGCTGATCGTTTACATAACATGCGCACTATTGAGGCTTTAAAGCCGGAAAAGCGCAGGCGCATCGCACGCGAAACACTGGAAATCTATGCCCCTATTGCATTACGTCTTGGAGTTAACTCAATCCGTCTGGAACTTGAAGAACTGGGCTTTGCGATACTTTATCCAATGCGTCATCGCATCCTGACAGAACAGATCAACAAAGCACGAGGTCATCGAAAAGAAATTATCACCAAGATCCGTACGGCGTTAAAACGCCGTATGCGTCAGGAAAAAATTCCCGGACAGATTCTTGGACGCGAAAAACATCTCTACGGCATCTATCAGAAAATGCGTGAACAGCATTTATCGTTTGACGAGGTTTTTGATGTTTATGCGTTTCGTATCATCGTCGACCAGGTGGATACCTGTTATCGTGCTGTAGGTACTGTACATAACCTCTATAAACCGGTGCCAGGAAAATTTAAAGACTATATCGCTATTCCCAAGGCCAATGGTTATCAATCATTGCACACCGTTTTGTTTGGTCCCTTCGGTGTACCGATAGAAATACAGATCAGGACAAAAGAGATGAACGATGTTGCTGAAGTTGGTATCGCAGCACACTGGTTATACAAAGCTGGCACCAAAGAGAAAACCGGTGACCGTAGTGGCGCTCATCGTCGGGCAAGGGAATGGTTAAGAAATATCGTCGAAATGAACAAGACGGCAGGGAACCCGGAAGAATTTTTTGAAAATGTAAAAGTCGATCTATTTCCTGATGAAGTCTATGTCTTTACACCTAAAGGCAAGATTATGGAATTACCTATGGGTGCAACAGCCGTTGATTTCGCCTATGCCATTCATACCGATGTGGGAAACCGTTGTGTCGGTGTCAGAATAAACCGTCAACTTGCGCCTTTGGGGACACTCCTGTCAAATGGCGATACCATCAAGATCATTACGGCCTCGAGTGGCAGACCAAATCCTGCCTGGTTAAATTTTGTTGTTACCGCAAAAGCACGTGCACAGATCAGACACTTCCTGAAGAACCTGCAACACAGTGAAGCTGTTGATCTGGGTAAGCGTTTACTGAACCGGGAACTGGAACCCTTTGGTATTACTTATCAGGATATCAGTGAAGCCGACAGACAACACTTGTTGAATGAAAACAAGGTAGAAAACATTGAAATGCTCTACGAATCGATTGGACTCGGTAACAGAATGGCTCCATTAATTGCACGCCAACTTGTAGCATTGGAAAAACTTCCCTCGCGTGAACCTGCAAAAGGGAAAAACAGGGAAAGTATTCCTCTTGCAATTAAAGGCACCGAAGGAATGGTGGTTAACTATCCAAAATGTTGTTATCCATTACCGGGAGATCCCATACATGGTTTCGTTACATCCGGACGAGGTATCGTTGTACATCGTCAAAGTTGCAAGAATATTGCTGAATATCAAAATCAGCAGGAAAAATGGATACATGTCGAATGGGAACCAAATATAAACCGCGAATTTCAATGCAAGATACGTATGAATGTAAAAAATCAACGTGGCGCCCTGGCAACTATTGCAGCAGCAATAGCAGATGCAGGAGCAAATATTGAAAACGTTGATATGAAAGATCGTGACGATCGTTTTACAAATTTAATTTTTATTATCGAAGTACACAATCGAGTACATCTTGCTCAGGTATTAAGAAGAGTTCGTTTAATAAAAAGTATTTCGCAAATACATAGAGTTTAAATTTTTATTTACTTAAGAAGGGGAAAATAATGCAAAAAGAAATCATCTCGACCAATGATGCACCCGAAGCCATTGGTACCTATTCACAGGCGGTAAAAGTGGGCAACACTGTTTATCTCTCCGGACAAATTCCTCTGGTCCCGGAAACGATGGAATTGGTTGAAGGTGATATGCGTGCACAAATTACCCGCGTTTTTGACAACCTGACCGCCGTTGCGAAAGCCGCTGGTGGTTCGCTTGCCGATATCAGTAAATTAAATATTTTTCTTACCGATTTATCACATTTTCCTTTAGTTAATGAGGTCATGGCCGAATATTTTTCAGAACCGTACCCTGCACGTGCAGCGGTGGGTGTCGCCAGTTTACCCAAAGGCGCGTTAGTCGAAATGGATGCCATAATGACTCTAACCTCCTCAAAATAGCTGCACTTGATTTTGAGCTAGGTTATAAATCTGGTTTTGGTTACTAAAAACAAACGCTCATTGTCGGACCCGGTAACATCGTTAAACGGTGTCGGACCGGGACTGCAACAAAAACTATCAAAACTCGGCATTGAAATAATACAGGATGTATTGTTTCACCTGCCTTATCGTTATATCGATCGAACCCGTATAACACCAATTGGTTCACTCCGCCCCGGACATGATGCTTATATACAGGGAGAAATAGAACTCAGTCAGATCCGTTATGGAAAACGACGTTCATTACTTTGCCGCGTCACTGATGGAACCGGGGCAGTTATGTTACGTTTTTTTTATTTCTCAAAGTCGCAGGAAAAAGGTTTGCAAAGGGGAAAAACGATTCGTTGTTATGGTCAGGTAAGACGTGGGCCGAACTCTTTGGAAATTGTGCATCCTGAGTATCGACATATAGAAAATATGGATGTTGCGCTTGATGAACAGTTAACACCTGTTTACCCCTCTACGGAAGGATTACAACAAACCCGTTTAAGGAAATTATCAGACCAGGCCTTACTTGCCTTGAAAACGGATACAAAAGGACTGGTTGAATTATTACCTGATGAAGTCTTGTCTTTACAGAATCTGCCTAAACTGGCAGATGCACTGGAATTCGTACACCGCCCTCCACCAGATGCAGATATCCCTTTGTTAATCGAGAATAAACATCCAGCGCAGCAACGCCTGGCTTATGAAGAATTACTGGCACATCAATTAAGTTTATTGGAATTGCGCGATGAATTACGAGCAGAGGTTGCACCTGCTTTTTCTTGTAGTAAAAAATTAATTCCGGCTTTTTTAAAGCAACTTCCTTTTACCCTGACCAATGCTCAGCATAAGGCTTATAAAACCATTTCTACTGATCTAAATAGAGATATTGCCATGTTACGATTGGTACAAGGTGACGTTGGTTCAGGAAAAACAGTTGTTGCAGCCCTGGCTACTTTACAGGCAATTGAAGCAGGTTATCAGGTAGCTATCATGGCACCCACCGAGTTGCTTGCTGAACAACACTTTGCAAACTTTAAAAAATGGCTGGAGCCACTTGAAATAATTGTAACCTTACTGACAGGTAAATTAAAAAAAGCAGAAAAAACAGCGGCCCTTGCAGAATTACAACAAGAGCAGCCACTGGTGGTTATTGGGACACATGCCTTGTTTCAGGAAAGCGTTCAATTCTCAAAACTGGGGTTGGTTATTATTGATGAACAACATCGTTTCGGCGTGCATCAACGTCTGGCTTTGCTTGAAAAAGGCCTGAAACATGATAAATACCCGCATCAATTGATTATGACGGCAACACCTATACCACGAACGCTAACAATGACCGCTTATGCTGATCTGGATCACACAATCATTGATGAATTGCCACCCAACCGTAAACCAGTAGAAACCAGCATTATTTCAAATGAACGTCGTGAGGATATTATTGAGCGAATCAGTAGTGCCTGTACTGAAGGGAAACAGGTTTATTGGGTATGCACGCTTATTGAAGAATCCGAAACTCTGCAATGCGAAACCGCCATGGATACTCATGAAACACTTAAGGAAAAATTACCTGGATTAAATATTGGGCTAATTCATGGGCGTATGAAGAATGAAGAAAAAGAAATTGTCATGCGCGATTTTAAATCAGGAAAAACAAACCTGCTTGTTTCAACAACGGTTATCGAGGTCGGTGTTGATGTGCCGAATGCCAGTCTGATGATTATTGAGAATGCAGAACGTCTTGGTCTGTCTCAACTACATCAGCTTCGCGGACGTATTGGTCGTGGAGAAATAAAAAGTTATTGTGTATTAATGTATCAATCGCCTCTGGGTGAACTGGCCAGGGAACGTCTGGAGGCCTTGCGGAATAGCAGCGATGGCTTTTATATTGCAGAAAAAGATCTGGAATTACGCGGTCCCGGAGAAGTATTAGGTACTCGGCAAGCTGGTATTCCGGAGATGCAGGTTGCTAATCTGGTACGTGATGCAGGTTTATTACCAAATATACAAAAGACTGCAAAAATATTACTCAATAAATACCCCGAACAGGTAAAATCACTTATTCGGCGTTGGCTTGGAAATAATATCGACTATAGCAACGTTTAATTTTTAGTGATAAGGATAATAGATTGAAACTCCGCTGGCTGAATAAAGATATTGCCAAAATATATATCAATGATAAAACCTTGCATCCGTTTATATTTCATACAGGGTCATTAACACGTTATATACGGCAACAATGTCATGGAAAATTTAACATCGCTATTAAATCTGAATCATGGCAATACCCTATGCAGGATGAGGTTCAACTGATTAAAACCCGGCAAAGCGAAAAGGTTTTTATACGTGAGTCCTGGTTGAAATGTGATGATAAGGCATTAATTTATGCAAGAACCATTATCCCCAGAAAAACTTTAACCGGAAAAAATAAAAAACTGACAGAACTGGGTAACAAACCTTTAGGAGAAATCCTGTTTAGCGGAAAAACCAGTTATCGTGCCAGTATGCGTTATGCTGAAATAACTAAAACTTGTTCTCTTTATAACCAGGTAATAAGTAATGATGAGATAAATTCCAGGCTTTGGGCAAGACAATCTTTATTTTATATAAGAAAAAAACCATTGCTCATTATTGAGGTATTTTTACCCGAAATAACAACATGCATCCGAAATTAAAATCTATTATCGATAAAAGTCTAAGGCTCGGTGTACATTTGACACAGCTTATACGCAATTATTATCGACGGTCCCTTGTTTTATATAAGTCCCGT